>CAYTGY010000361.1:0-3702 GCA_964437265.1 uncultured Spirochaetaceae bacterium
AAGTGTGCGTTGATTTGCGAGTTCAGAGAACGGATCTCAGCGTCTCTGGCGGCGATCTGCTCGTGATAGACGGTGTGGATAAGACCATTGATCTTGGAAAGCATCTTGGCGAAATGCCGACCAAGCTCTCCAATCTCATCATCGCCAAGATCCGGGATCTCCACCACGAGCTCGCCGTGCGCGACGCGCCGCATTATTGAGACAATCGTGCGGAGCTTCTTCATCAAGAGACGAACGATGAGCACCGTGGCTGCCGACAGTGCGCTGTAGAGAAGGAAGCTTCCGGCCAGGACTTGCAGGCCGAGTGTGCGATTCTGATGGTCAAAGCGATCCATGGACGTCACCAGCGCGAGCTCGGCTTTGAGCGCCGGAAGAGCGGCGTAATTGAAGACGACACTACCAATTGAGGTCTCAGTCACGAAGTCGGCGCCATCACGAGCAACTCGTTGAAACAGCTCGAGAAACTCACCAGTGGCATGGAGGTTCGCAAGAGCGTTGTCCGTAGCGCCAATAAGGTGAACCTCCCCGGCGTGCCTGACAACGAGCAGTCGCCGCGCGTCCTGTCCGTCGTCGTGGGTGTGGCCAAAGAACCGCCCGGCGAGCATCTCGATCCTGGCGATTCCGACCGTTCTCTCGAGCATGTCGGTGAGCCGGTAGCTCAGCGCGACGGTTTCGTGTCCGGTTTCCGGATCGGTGAGACCAAATTGGAGCAGCAGTCTTGTCGGGCTTTCCATCAGCGTCGCGTACCACGGTTCCCGAACCACGCGTGATTCGTGGACGATAGTAGGATAGAACTCGAACAGCTGTTCATTGACCACGTAGACCCTCAGCCGGAGAAAATCAGTATTGATCACCCGTACGGCCTCAACGCCGGCGAGCGGATCACGCTGGAACGCCATCAGTCCGGCTGTATCGTAGTCCAGATCAGGGTCAAGCCCGTCAATAAACGGCCTGTTCGTCTGAATAAACTGAATAGCGTGCCAGCAGGCCCTGTGGCTCCTGACTGCGGTGTCACTCATGCGCTGGATCTCGAGTCGGCCGCGAGCAACCTCGTCGCTCGATAGGGCGTCGGTCATTCGCTGCGCGATGAACCGCGATGCGACGAGCACCGGGATGAACAACAGAAAGACGTACAGAAGGCTAAGCTTCCACGCGAGACTCATCCCCCCGAGACGACGAAGCACTTGGTTGTTCATTGAGAAGACCCGCCATGCATTAGTCCCACGACGCCCAGTATACTACAGCCTGAGCGGAGGAGGGCCGGCTCAACGGTGAGACGGCCCCCGGTTGCCGCGGTCACGCTCAATTCAGGAGCCGCTCCACGTTCTGTTCATACTTCTCCTGCATGGCGGGCAGGTATACCCGGCTCTCGGCTTCGTCGACGCTCACGAAATCCGCATACAGCGTCTCGAACTCCTCGGATGTCTCCGCGAGCAGCATCCGCGGCAAGAGCGTGCCCCACTTGATGTTGCTCCGAGTTAGCGCAACCGCCGCCGGTGTGTCGGGCTCGGGCTCCAGGTTCTGGTAGACGGTGTTTGCATACAGCCGCCCGGTCTGAAACTCGTAGAACTGTTGCTCCCACGGCTCGAAGTCGGTTGGTGCCCATCGGTTGCTGATGCTCGAATCAAGAAGCATGAAGTAGTTGTCCATGTTCCCGTACCGGCTCGCCCAGGCATTCTCGTCCGTCTTTCGCAGCGAGATCACCTCCGGCAGGATCGCGTCGCCACTCGGAGTTCTCGTGACCGACGGATCACCCAGGTAGAAGTCTGCCTGCCCTTCCGGGCTCATCCAGTACATCATGAACTTGAACGCTCGTTCGGGATCTCTGTTGGTCCGGGACATGGCAGTCCAGAGCCACCCGGCGAGTCCGCCGGCCGGGAACTGCGCCAGCTCGCCGCGACTGTTCTGCGGTCCTTCAATCTGAATGTAGATTGAGTCTGGATCAGCCTGGTAGAGCGGTCCGTTCACCGTGCCGCTGAGTGAGTTGACCGCGTACGACGCAGAGAACACCCGGCCGGTCTCGAACGCTTCCTGAATCTGCGGTGTCTTGTCTATGAAGACTTCGGTAGGGATAAGCCCCTCCTGGGTCGCCTGTCGGAACACCTCCAGCCATCGCTTCAGCTCCGGGTGGCGACGGCGGCTGATTACCTGGTCGTTCTCGTCTACGTAGGGAACGCGCAACAATTCCATGAGGTTGTCGTCGATGCCGAGGTTACCGTTCTCCGTAAACGGATACGCAAAGGTGAAGGGTATGGTCTTGAGTCCGTCGATTGTCGGAAACTGCCGTGCGCAGTCGCGCAGTGCCTGGAGGAAGCCCTCCGGAGTGGTCATGTCCGGCGAGCCGATCGCCTCGTACAGGTCCTTGCGGACGGTGAAGCCTACGTAGGATAGCAATTGCGCCTGGTTCCACGGTTCGTCGACACGTTCGAGCGGCATGTTGACGTTCGGGTAGCCGTAGATCTTGCCGTCGCTCTCGCGGTACCAGCCAACGGTAGACGCCGTGGTGTAGTCCCAGAACTCCGTCCCGTAGGTCTCGGCGAGCTCGTCGAGTGAGTAGAGCAGCCCGGCATCGATCATCTGCTGTCGCGCTCCCTCCCACCAGCCCATCGACACAATGTCAGGGACGTCGCCGGTGGCGATCATGAGATTCTTCCGTTCGGCCTCATTGCCGCTCGGCAGGATGATGTTGAGCGTCACGCCGGTCTTCTCCGTGATGTACTGGGAGGTTGCATCCACTCCCCACCTGGCCCGGGTGTACCAGGATGCATCCACGTACCAGTCGAGTGTGATCGGACTGGTGTCGCTCAGATACCCCGATCCCCCGCTCGCTTGAGGCGGGGCGACCGGTTCCTCGGAGCCGCCGGTGGCGAAGAGCGTCCCGGCGACGAGCAAAAGCAGCAGCACAAGAACCGGAAACGAACGAAACTGTGTTGTCATCATAGATGACCTCCTTCTTGGGTTTTCACCCTTTTATTGATCCCAGCAGAAGCCCCTTCGTGAAGTACTTCTGCAGGAATGGATACACAACGACGATGGGCAAGGCTGTCACGACCATCGTTGCCGCGCGGATGGACTGCGGCGTGATGATGTCTACCTTGATCGTTGCCGGCAGCTTGGAGATGTTGTTGTACGCCTGGGTTGTGGCTACCACTCGGTAGAGGTAGGTCTGAATGGGTTGCAGGGTATTGTCTCGGGTCATGTAGATCGCACCCATGAAGTAGTCGTTCCAGTTAAACACACCGTTGAACAGCGTGATAACCGCGAGAACCGGCGTTGAGAGCGGCAGAATGAGTCTGGTGAATATCTGAACGTGATGCGCGCCGTCAATCTCCGCGGACTCCTCAATCGTGACCGGGATCGTTCGAAAGAAGCTGATGAAGATGATAACGTCAAAGAAGCTGAACATAGTGGGCCATACGTACACCATGAAGTTGTTGAGGAGTCCGAGCTTCATGTAGAGGATGAACGTGGGAATGAGCCCGCCATTTACGAAGAGCGTAATGGTTCCCATAGCAAGGTAGAGCTTGCGGAAGCGCGTCTTCCTGTTGCCGAAAGCGTAGGCTACCATCGCCGTGAAGAAGACGTGAAGCGGGGTTGCAACGGCGGTCCGGAGGATACTCACGAGAAACGCGCGCAGGATCGTTGGATCGTTGAACACCGCTCGGTAGTTGTCCAGGGTAATCTGACGAGGCCACCAGTAGA
>CAYTGY010000362.1:0-3702 GCA_964437265.1 uncultured Spirochaetaceae bacterium
AACGGCGAGCACCCGTTTAGCTCGGCTGAGGATGAAGAACAGTAATGGAGGCAGCATGAGACGGTCAGAGAAGGTACTCCTACTTGTATGTGTGCTGATTCTTGGGGGGGTGGTTGCGGTGACGGCCCAAGACCAACAGCGGGAGACAGTCGCCATACTCGACTTCAGCACCAGTGGGGACATCGATGAGGCGGAGATGCGCGTGTTCGTCGACTTCATGACGTCTCACATCTTCGCGACCGGCCGCTACCGCGTGGTGGACCGGATGCAGCGGGACACGCTGTTGGATGAGATCGAGTTCTCCGTCTCCGACATTTCGGACGAAGAGAAGCGGTTGGCGATCGGCCGTCAGTTGTCCGCGGACAGATTGATTGTCGGAAGCCTTGGCCGGATAGGGGACCGATATCTCATGAATATGAAGCTGGTGGACGTCATGAGCGGCGAGACGCTGAACTCATCCTCTGAACGCTACAACTCAATCAACGACCTCATTGACGACAGCGAGCAACTTGCGCTGCGGCTCATGGGTATTGACGAGGTAGCCCAGGGCGGGACAACGTCCCAAGGCGCCGGAGATGACCAGACGACCGGCACTACCGATGGGTCCACCACCACACAGACCGGTGGCACCCAAACCGGCGGACAGCAGGGAAGCGGTCAGGACGGTGGCGGCACGGACCCCAAGCCTGAGATAGGCCGCCGCGGAAGCTCGGTTGAAGCGGGTGTGGGGTACGCACCCGGATTTGGCGCCAATCTGGGGTTCTCATTGGGGTACACGTACCAGTTCAGCGACCGCTTCTCGCTGGGAGCGTACGGCGGCGGGATCCTCTCAGGCGGGTTCTTCGTGTCCGTGTTTGGTGGCCGCATTGTGCTGGGCAACAAGGTTGACCGCTTGGCGGTTTCTCTGAATCTGAGCAGCATCCCGGGGGTGGGCATCTACTTCAAGAACTGGATGTTCTCCTTTGGGTGGGGCGGGCTTGCCTATCTCGAGGCCGGCCGCTCATTCTACTTTGGTCGGTAGACCATGTCCGGCCACGGTCGGTTAGGGCGCGGTAGTGTAATCCTCTGTGGGCTCACCGTGCTGGTGGTGCTCAGCTCATGCACGCTGTTGGGTCCGCGGGAGAAGCACATCGGGGACTGGCTGAAACTGCCCGCCGCTGGGGCAACCTACACCTACCGAACCACCACCACCTGGTTTGACCAAACCAAGTCCATTCAGGACCGCTCCTATCTGGTGGAGCGTGTGGCCGAGGAGGACTCCGGCCGCGTGGTGATCAAGTTCGCGAATCTGGAGACAGAGGGGCTTGAGAGCTTTTTCTGGCTGATAGATCCATCTGCCGGGACGATCTACGAAAGCGCGGCGACATCCGTCTCAGACGCCGATCTTCTGGTGCTGATGGCGCCGGTTGCTGAGCGGGCCGAGTGGGAACATGGGACCATTGGGTATGAGGTCGCACGCACCGGCATCACGGCGTCTACCGACGCCGGCAAGGCTAAGGATGTGGTGACCGTGGAGCTTGACTATTACACAGCCGGCGGCAGCCGGATCAGCGGGGTATCCGGTGAGATCCGGTGGTCTCCCACCTTTGGGCTGATCTCTTACACGGAGGAGTATGCCCCAACCTCCGGCTCCTACCTGGAAGAGGTGGTTCGGGAGCTGATCTCTGTAGAGGAGCCGTAGCTCAAGCGGATTCGGTCAGCTCTTCGCCGTTGGCGAGTTCCATGGTGTCGTCATTCATCACCAGTACGCCGATTCCGGCCTTTGTTGCGAGCTGGATCTGTTCCGGTGGATAGTACAGCGACGAGAGTATTCCGATTCGACGGTGCGAGGCGTATTCAGGATAGAGCTCGGGGATCCGCTCCAGCTTTGCCAGAAGGTCCTCTACCGCATCCGGCCGTATGGTACTCCGTGACTCACAAATGACTACGGCGTCTGTATAGGCAAAGAGCGCATCCACTTCCATGGCACGACCCTCCGGGGTGGTCGGACGACGCCGCATCCGCACCGCAGATGTCACGGGGTCCGTCAGACCAAACCACCTTTCAGCCACTGCCGGAATGTTGGGCGCAGCGATGTCCTCAACGAACGTGCCCATCTTGTTGGCCAGATCTCCCCACCGCTTGTTCATCTCCCGGCGAGACGCCTCACTCTCGGTCCTGAACTGGAGCATCTCGTTCTTGAACTGGAGCATCTCGTTCTTGAACTCGAGCATCTCGTTCTTGAACTCTGACATCTCTCGCTTGAAATCGGCCATCTCCTGCTTGAACTCAGCCATTTCCTGCTTGAACTCAGCCATCTCCTGCTTGAACTCGCGCAGCTCCTGCTTGAGCTCCGCGGTGTCCCGCTCCATGCGGATGAGGGCCGCACCGGTCTGGGCGATAAACTGCCCAAGAACGGCTTCAAGTGAGTCTACTCGTGATTCAAGTGTCGATGCCATGCAGACCTTCCCCTACAAGTATACACGCGCACGTGCAGACCAATCCAGCGGCTACAGCGGAAGGTAGCGGTAGTTGTAGTACACGGTCTCTACGCCCGGCTGGGTCAGGAGGTCCTCGCGCATCTGCTGCAATGTGCCGGCTGCGTCCAAACTCAGCAGCCGGGTGGTGCCGGTGCGACCGGTGATTGAGCGAATGCCCCTCATGCCTGAGGCTTCCATCAGCTCAACGGTGTCCTGATCGGTAAACCGCACGATGAGCCGCCCCTGATCCACGAACGCGGGGTCCGCCAACGCTGTTTCGCTGAGCGGAGCTACCAGCTGCGGCTGCGGCGCGGTGAGGCTCCGTGCCCATGAGAAGTCGGGCCGCTCGCCTGAGTACGCGAACCGCCCGCCAAAGTGGGTCTCAAGGACGCTTGCCGCGTTGAGGATCCCCACCTCAAAGTCGCCCAGCACAAGCGGCGGATCCAGGTTCGCCGAAGATCTCCTCAACAGCTCCCGCGCAGTAGCCAGGTCTATCTCCGGATCGATCGTCGCCAACACCGCCAACACCCCGGCAACGTGCGGGCAAGCAAAGGAGGTGCCTTGGATTTCCGCGTAGCCGTAGTCGCCCGGCTGGAGTGGAAGTGTGGCCCACGGGTCCGCGGACGGCAGCAGGACGCCGATACCGGTTGCCAGATCGCCACCCGGAGCTACCACATCCAACTGCGCTCCCATTTGCGAGTAGTATGCGATCTGTGCGGCATCACCTATGGCACCTACGGCGATTGTCTCGACCAGGTTGGCAGGCGAACCAACAGGGACCCAGTACGGGTCATCGGATGAGTTGCCCGTAGCGGCCACGCTTATCACACCAGCGGCCGTCGCTTGGGAGAGCGCATCTCCCATGAAGAGATCAAACACCTGACCCGCAGCTGAGACCTCTGCTGCCGAACCCAGA
Organism: uncultured Spirochaetaceae bacterium; assembly: GCA_964437265.1. Classification (GTDB taxonomy): domain Bacteria; phylum Spirochaetota; class Spirochaetia; order DSM-27196; family SLST01; genus CAYTGY01. The sequence goes on from CAYTGY010000362.1 coordinate 3,376, forward strand.
CTCATGTTGATGATTTTGGCTGCGGTGGTTGGAACCGTCCCAGAGTCGTTCGCGAGTCCCGCAGCATAGAGGATGCACTGTGCGATGTCGTAGGTGTATCCTCCACGCTCGCCAAGCGCACGGAGCGGCATGATCGCAACGTGATCGATTGCCACTCCCGCGGTTCCTTCAGGGTTGTTCGTGAGTGATGCTATTGTCCCAGCAACGGAAGTCCCGTGCCAGGAGCTACCATATTCAGGATCCCGGTCCCCGGTATCATAGGCGTCCGGGTCGATCTCCGTATCGCCGGGGTCCGGCCCGTCATTGGCAATGGACTCTTCACTGATG
>CAYTGY010000363.1:0-3696 GCA_964437265.1 uncultured Spirochaetaceae bacterium
GCGCTGGGGTATCTCCGAGGAGACGCGGTTCCGTGTTGCCTTGAGCTCCTCAGCTTCGCCAAGCAGGCGGCGCCGTTCGGTGTCTTGCGCGAGTAACTCCGTGAAGTCCACGTGGTCCATCCGCTTCTTCAGCGCCGCCGTTACGGCTTCGGTGTCCTTTCGAATTCGGTTCAGGTCGAGCACGATTCACTCCCTCGGGTGTTGCGGTTCGCCCAGTATATCGAACCACTCGCCAGCTGACCATGGCGATTAGTGACGCCTGAGCACGTCGAGCGGCGTTATCCGAGAGGCACGCTGCGCCGGAAAGTACGCGGCTGCAGTAGCCAACATCACGGAGAGCGATCCTGCCAGGAGCAGCTCGGGGAGTCGAATCACAATGGGAATCGATTCCAGGTAGAACTCGGCGGAGAGGAGCTTCACCGGGGCTACGGAGACGTCTGCAAACGGGGCAACAACCAAGGCTCCTGCGGCGCGAACGGCGTTGAGCACCCATTCCGCTAGTGCGAGCAACTCGTTTATGTTTACCGCGGCAAGCAGGCCAAGGAAGATGCCCACCGCGGTACCCAAGGCACCAAGCACAAAGCCTGCGGTGACAAACGCAATGCGGATGGTGGAGGGAGAGGTTCCGGTACTCTTGAGCACCGCGATCTCCTCCTCCTTCTCCAGGACCAGCATCACCAGCGTAGAGGAGATGTTCAGGGCAGCCACCATCACTATCAGCACCATGATGAAGATCAGCAGGTTCTTGGTGGTTCTGAAGCTCATGTACTTGGAGCGCTCCAGGTCAAACCATGAGGCAACGCGCCACTCGGTGCCGGTGAGATCTTTCACCTGCCCCAGCACGCGTTGCGCCGCCGAACGCCGGGCGCCCCTCCCAAAGAGGCCGTCGGGATCAAAAATGGGATTGGGCAGCGCCAAAGGATCCTGGATCTTGATGCCGATGATTTGCGTGGCGGAATCCGGAGGGATGATCCGTGCCCCCCGTGCAAACGGCACATACACCCACAGGCGGTCCAGGTCCTGGTAGCCGGTTGAAAAGACACCGGTCACCGTGAAACTGGAGGAACGCGGGAGGAATCGCCCGCCGCCGAGCGTCCGCACGGTGAGCAGCCGGATGGCGTCCCCTGGAACTGCGCCAATCTCCTTGGCCACCTCTTCACCCAGCAGAATGTTGTCGTCTCCGCTCAGATCCCAGGAGCCGGCGCTGAAGCGCAGATACTCCTGGAGCGCAGGGTCACGATCCCATACATTCGGCTCCACGGCGCGGATGGCGACACCGGTTCTGCCGTCGCGTGCTGAGGCAAGGCCAAGTCCCTTGCGCTCTGCGAACGCCAGGGATACGCCCTCGATCTCCTCAATCTCGTCGGCCAGCGCGGTGACTTCAAAGGTCGCCGGGTCCGTCCGGGCGATCGCCTGGGCATGGTAGGTGCCCGCTTCGATGAATCGCTCGGCGATTCCCTGAATCATCCCGTCTGCTACCTCCAACACCACGACCAGCGGTACCAGACTCAGCCCCACACCGATGATCCCGCCGAGCACCTGCCGGCTGCCGTGGCCAAAGAGGTACCGTTGTGCCAGGACGAATGCAGGAACGAATCTCATGCTTGGCGCAGCCCCGAAGAATCAAGGACCAGATGGCGGTCCGCAGCGGCGGCAAGGTCCGCCTCATGGGTAACGATGATGAGCGTGGATCCGTGACGCCGCACCAGCTCAAAGAGCAGTCGCTCCACATTCTCACTGTTCGCGGCATCCAGGTTACCGGTAGGCTCATCAGCCAGCACCAGCGACGGCCGGTTGATGAGTGCTCGGGCAACCGCCGCGCGTTGTCGCTCGCCGCCGGAGAGCTCCGCCGGGTAGTGGTTTGCTCTGCCGGCAAGCCCCACCTCGTGCAAGAGCTCGGTCGCGCGCGCGAGCGCTTGGGCTCTGGGCTCTCCCCGCATGAAGGCGGGGAGCATGACGTTCTCCAGCGCGGTGAAGTCCTTGAGCAGGTAGTGAAACTGAAAGACAAAGCCAAGGACGCTGCTGCGATACTCGGTCAGTTGTTCTTCATTCAGGCGATCAATCCGGTATCCGGCGGAGATGATGGTCCCCGCGGTGGGCCGATCCAGTCCGCCCATCAGATTGAGCAGCGTACTCTTGCCGGACCCGGAAACCCCGCGAATCGCCGTGACGCTTCCGGGCTCAATCGCCACGGAGATGTTGTGAAGGACGGTCAACGTAGTGGGTCCGCTCTGGTAGGATTTGCTCACGCCGGTCAACTGCACCACACTCATTCGTACCTCAACACCTCGGCAGGCTGTATCTTGACCACTCTCCGTGAGGCGAAATACGCCGCGACGGTGGCCGACGCCACGGCAAAGAGAAAGACCCCCAGCAGCTCGCCCAACAGGACCTCAGCCGGCACCGAATCCAGATAGAAGTAGGCGGGGCTGAAGATGCGGAAATCGCTCTGCATTGCCTCCGCTCCGGCAGGTACGGCGATAGAGAGCATCCATCGCAGCAGCTCTGAAAGACCGGAGAGCACGCGTTCCACAATGCCAAAAATGGGGTTGATGTTGTAGGCGACCAACAGCCCCAAGACGGTACCCAACAGAGCGCCGGAGAGACCAATCAACAGCCCCTCCACAACAAACACCAGTTGCAGCGCCGCGGGTCTGCCCCCGAGCGCCTTGAGAACGGCGATCTCCTGAATGCGCTCCGCGACACTCCGGCGCAGTGACTGATGGATGTTCACGCCCACGACGATGAAGATGAGCCCGATCAGCAGCATCATCAGCGTCTTCTCCAGACGCAGCGCCCCGAAGATCGCCTGATTGTAGGTCCGCCAGGACTCGACTCGCTCTACGCCGTCCAGTGACCCAATTGAGGCGGCCATTCTTCGATCCGCGAATCGGTTGTTGAGCTTCACGCCCCAGACCACCGGTCTATCGCCGGCAAGAAGCTCGGTCGCAGTCTCCAGAGACGTGAACGCCCAGCCCGCGTCAAACTCGAGATATCCGGTGTGGAAGATCCCGGTGACGGTCAGCATCACCTCATCAGGACGCGCCAGACTCTGCTGATCATCTGAGAAGTTGACAAGGGACACGCCGTCGCCAAGCCGCAGCCCAATTCTGCCGGCCAACTCATCGCCAACCAAGATCGACCCGGGCTTGGAGAGGTCGATCTCACCGGCGATGACGGGCAAACGCGCCGCGAATCCCGGGTCCATCTGGAACCCATCGCTGGGCAACGCACGGATCAGCAAGCCGTTCGGTTGCGAGTAAACCCCCTTTGCCAATGCATGGATCTCAGAGAACGGCACCACCGACGCGACGCCGCCGAGATCGCGTGTCTCCGCTAGGAGTTGCGAACTGCCCGCGGCGAGTGCCGGATCCGTATGAACACGAAGGTGATAGCTGTTGATCTCCAGGATGTCCTCGATGGTACCCAACTGGAAACCGTTCATCACCGCCAACACCACAATCAACGTCATCACCCCGGCGGCGATCCCGCCTACCGAAAGCACACCGGCGGTATGACCGCGCTCCCGGCGTTTGGTGCGAACGTGTCTCAGTGCGGTAAAGAGAATCCAGCTATGGTTCATCGATCCTGATGCGAAGACGCCCGGTCGAACTCACGCACGCGAACCACATCGCCGTCTTGCAGCACCTCCTCTCTCAATCTGGTCTCCTCCGCGAAGTAGGCGCGCAGCACCGG
>CAYTGY010000364.1:0-3684 GCA_964437265.1 uncultured Spirochaetaceae bacterium
CACGGCGCGCATCGGCGTCCAGCACGCCGGGTTCACAGAATAGCCGGGAGTATCGCCTTTCGCTGCTCCGGGTAGTCCGGGAACTGCCGACGGTACCAGCGGTGGTTTGCCGGCGCCCGCGGGAGCAGATTTGCCGTGGTGAAGACGGCAAACGAGAGCCCGGCGAGCGACCAGGTTGCCAGGGCAAAGCCGAACCACTGAGCTATTTCTCCCAAGTAGTTGGGGCATGAGACATAGCGGAACATCCCACCGTACGGTATTGCGTACCGGGATGAGCCTTGCATCCGAAGCCGCTGCAGGATTCGGTCCGAGGAGATGTGCGTTGCCATTCCCGCCGCAAACAGCGCCATCCCGGCGATGAAGCGGGGATCTCCCAACCAGGTTGCGGGGTAGCGGTGTGCGGCCACAAACAGATGGAACCCGTTCACGTAGCCGTTTGCGCAGTTGTAGAGCACCGCGATCACGGTCAGGATCAGCGGGAACGTTCGTCTGCCCGCGTCCCGAATCATGGCGGGATACAGAACCGTCCGGTAGAGATAGTGAAGCTCCCAGAGCGCTATAAACAGGAGGCTGATTGCGTCGCGGCTCTCTCCGTAGATCGCCATGAACGCAATGACCAGCGCAGCGGGTGCTTCCATGAGCGCCCATGCCCAACGCGAAGGAAGCGCGATCCCCCAGCCGGTGCGCATGTGCCGCCCGTACGGCGCGACCACAAAGAGCAGCAGGACGAACGTTCCCGCCGACGCAACGAATATGCTCAGAAGCACCCAGGAGTAGAAGCTCACAGCGCGCGCTCCGCACGGCAACATAGGTCCGGTTCCACGCGGGAGACCCTATCACATCCTGTCGGCTGCGGAAACGCCGCAATCACGGTTGCGCCGGAGCGGAAAGCGACACAAACGTAACGCACTAACTTGCTTGTAAGCTATACCTGATGCAGGAGAATCGGGAACCCGTCACCTTCCGGAAGCGCTCACCGGCGAGCTCGAGGATCTCCGTGAAAACTGGTCGCGCAATGCGCGGTCGGTGGCCTCTCAGAAAGAGGCGATGCAGCAGATCTCAGAGCGGGACATGACCGTGCGGTCACTGGTCAGGGGTAGCGATGAGGTTGCGTCGCTGGGAAGCTACCTTCACCACACGCTCGATGTGCTTCGCGAGTTCTTTGGCTCAGTCAGGGCGGCAACGGGTGAGGCGGACACGCTCAGCGACACGTTGTCAGCAAGCACCGCTGAGAGTCTCTCCGCGGTGAACGAGATTTCCACCTCAAGCGAGCAGCTCTGACAACGCAGCGCAGATCGATACATTTCTCAAGCAGATCGCCGAGATTGCAGCCTCAGTGAATGAAGCCGCACAGGCGCTGATCCAGATGCTGGGCTCCTTTCAGCTGGATGCCGAGCCGGAGGAGCAACCAAAGGCGTAGCCGCGCGCGGTACGGTCCAGCGGGCTCATCACACCGCGCCGGTTGGTCTGCGCTACGTGGGTGTAGCGCATGGTGGTCTCCACGCTCGCGTGGCCCAGCAGCTCTTGAACCGTACGGATATCGTACCCGTCCTCTATTAGGTGCGTGGCAAAGCTGTGTCTGAGCGAGTGGACCGACGCACGCTTGGCAATGCCGGCATGCCGTACTGCCGCGTGGAAGTGCCGCTGCAGAGCCGACGGGTGCAGATGCCAACGGTACCGCCGTCCGGTCTGCGGATTCACCGAGAACCCGCGCGCCGGAAACACCCAGAACCACGCCCACTCCTCCCCGGCGCGGGGATACTTGAGCTCGAGCGCCGTTGGTAGCGGAACGCCCGGCCGCCTGTCCCTGCGATCCGCGCTGAACTGGAGCCTGAGCTCAGCGAGGTGACGCTCGAGCTGCTCCATGAGCGAGGAGGGAAACACCGTGATCCGGTCCTTCTCTCCTTTGCCGGAGCGGACCACGATGGAGTGGTTACCGAAGTCAAGATCCTGTACCCGCAGTCCACGACACTCACGCAGCCGCAACCCGGCGCCGTAGATGGTTGATGCCATGAGCCGGTACGGCTCACCGAGCTGCGAGAGGACCCGGTGCACCTCCTCACGGGTCAACACCACCGGGAGCGTCTTGGGTCTTTGTGATCTGACCGTTTCCGCCAGGTGGTCTATTTCCTTGGCCAGCACATATCGATAGAGGAAGAGCAACGCCCCAAACGCCTGCTCTTGCGTGGCAGCCGCTACCCTGCGCTCAACGGCGAGGTGCGTGAGATAGCGGCGAACATGGGCGGCCTCGAGCGCCCCGGGCTCAGGAACCCCCACGTGCTGGAGGAATCGGCGGACCCATGCGACGTAGGAACGCTCGGTTGCATAGGAGCGGTGCTTGAGCCGGAGCGCCTCGCGCATCCGATCAAGCAGGTAGTCTACCGCAACGCCACCTGCCCCGCCGCGTGCGTGCTGCTGCCGCGAATCGCAGTGGAACCAGTAGTGGCGTACATCCTCCACGGCGTGCATCACCTGCTCATCACTCATCTTGCCGTCAATATCCGCGCGGAACGCCGCAAGCGCTCCCCGCCTGGCCGCCGGTTCCGGCTGCCAACGCTCAAGGAAGTACTCCACCGCGTTCACCGCGGAGCGCCCGCGCGCAACCGAATACCCGGCAGTCTTGGCCAAATACTCCCTGAACCGATCCTTCTCCTGGCTCTCCACCGTTCTCCTCCCCCCAGGGCGCCGCCCCCGCCCCCGCCGCGCCGTGCCGTACCGTGCCGTGCCGTACCGCGTACATACCCTGTTTCACTAGAAGAGACAGCGGATTCATTTCTGGTGCTTCACAACTAGGGTAAGTTGCCCAGCCCCGGATTACCCTGCCCCAACGCGGTCGAAGCGGAGTTGAGGGGAAAGGTGGGAGGGAATATGTTATGGCGCGATTCAGCATGTACCGACAGGTGACCGTGCTAGTGAACCTGCTTTGCGCTTGAAGCTGCGGCCCTTCGGCTCAGACAGGCAGGGCACATGCAGTTGTGCGTTTTCAAGTTCTTGTGAGAAAGCCCGTGCAGCACGTTATCCACGCTGTCAAACTTCGAACAGATGATATCGAAGTACTGAGCATCCTTGGCGTGGTAACGGCGAAACGTCGCGTACGCCACGTGATCGGCCATCTGGACAAGTCGCGAAGCCGTAGAATTGACGAATACGGGAACTTCCGCTATTTGGTGTACACCACCCCAACGGGTGCCGAGCCTCCGGAAATCTCTGGCGAGACTCTGCAACGGCGTTTCATATGCACTCTGATCCAGAAGCATCATCCCTCGCTGCCGATCACCGTCGGATCGTAGACGAGCCAAGTATCTGTCAAAACGACTCGTAAGATCCTCGAAGGCTAGTTCAACTACGTCTTGATCTGGATAAGACTCTTTGTGAATGGCACAAGCAAATGCTTTGGCCGAATCGTAGCTTTCTGCCAGGATCTGCAACACGGACTTGATAATCCCTTGCGCATCCGACCGGTCCATTCCTTTCCAGGGAGGCTGTCTTCTCGCAAAGATTTCCGACGCGTGAAACTCAACAGTATCTGGATTCTTCGGGTTGACAGTCTCCGCCAGTTTGTCCAGTTCAGTGGTGAAGTAGTTGGCTTGTGCTTCAAAGATGGACAGCCCACCCAACACGAAGTACGTTTCGTCCTTGTTGAGGGCAGAACCTGAATCATCCAGATATAGCAGGTGCATCGAA
>CAYTGY010000365.1:0-3669 GCA_964437265.1 uncultured Spirochaetaceae bacterium
CTAATGCCCCGAGCAGGTTTGGGATGATCGCTGCAAATTTGGAAAGCAGCTCTTGCAGAATTTGCCAAAGATCCAGTTCCATGGTACAATTGGTTTATCGTATTAAGTCTTCTCCATCTTCTGGCAGCTGTGGCCCACGGCCGGCTGGCCCGGGCCCCAAATTGGGCGGGTGCCCTCCGGGGGGCGGCTCGTTCGGGGCAGGCGGCTCTCCGCCGCTCGCCGCGACAACATGCCGGAGATTGTTTCTGCCTTGGTAGCTGCTGGAGCACAGCGGTAGGCGGGTAGGGGGCGCGGCTACCCCTTGACCGTGGCGTTGCGGTCAACGACGAGGATGGCCACACGCAGGGAGATACGCTCATCCGCCCATTCTCAGAAGCGCCTGAAGAAGCAGGGCTTTGTCTCTAGAGACCGCCCGTCCGGCCTCAGGCGCTCGCCGCTGGACCGGTATCTGAGTATGTTGGTGGTTGCCGGGCGCCACTCCGCCGTGTGGGAGAAAACCAAGGCTCGGTGACGGACCGCTGTCCGTGTCTGGAGGAATCCCTATGAAAATCGCTATCTCGTTCCGGTTGCTATCTTTATGCCTGGTGCTGCTGGTCCCGGTCTCAGCATTTGCGGCCGGTGGAGCGGAATCCGTCGAGCAACCGGCGGAGCAGATTCTGCGCGTCGGACTGCGCAAGCTGACAACAATCGATCCGGCGCTTGGAGCCAACGATCCGGAAGTGCTGTTCAACCGGCTTCAGTATGACTACCTGGTGGAGATCCGTCCCGACGGGACCTTGGAGCCCAGCCTGGCAACCGATTGGCAGATTAGTGATGACGGCCGAACGTACACCTTCACGCTCAGACCGAATGTGGTTTTTGAGGACGGAACCGCGTTCGGCGCGGAGGATGTTGTCTACACGTTCGAGCGCCTGGTTTCCGAGGGGTCTTCAATTGTGAGCCTGCTGGGCGCCACCGATGACGGCAGCGCCACGTGGTCCGTTACGGCTGCCGGCGATCTGACCGCGGTCTTTAGGTTGGAGCGGCCGAACGCGGATTTCATCTACGGCGTGGCGTCCCGGTTTGCGCTGATTCTGTCAAGCGAGTCCGAGGCGGTGAATGAGGTAGCCTCAGGAAGCGATCCGTTTGCCCATTTCAACGGGACCGGCCCCTTTGTGCTTACCGAGTATGAGGCGGACCAGCGGGCCGTGATGGCCGCGAACCCTGACTACTGGGACGGTGCGCCCGCGCTGGATGCGGTTGAGCTCATATTCTTTGATGACGATCAGTCACAGCTTGACGCGTTCCGTAGCGGAGCGTTGGACTTCATCATCAAGGTCCCTGAGGATCTGCAAGGCGCACTGGAGCAGGTACCGAATGTGACCATCCAGACACAGCCCACGAATACCCATCCGGTGGTTCGGTTGCGCGCGGATGAGGGCTCTATTGGCGAAGACGTCCGCGTCCGGCAGGCGCTCAAGTTCGCCACCGACCGCGAGCTGTTGAATCTTGACGCGCTTGACGGAGCCGGAACGGTGGCAAACAACGACCCAATTGGTCCCACCTACGGCGAGCTATACAATACCCAGGACAACCGCCCGCATGATCCCGAGCGCGCAAAGGAGCTCCTTGCGGCAGTGCTCGCGGACGGCTCGGGCAACGGCTACGTAGTAGAGGTGGACGGCGAGGCACGACTGGAGGTCCCGTTCTACGTAGGCAATACTTTTGAGTATGGTCTGGTTGCGGAGTTCCTTCAGCAGCAATGGAGAGAGTCCAACATCTACGTGGAACTGAATGTAGTCCCGGAGAACGTCTATTATGCTGAGGGAGACAACAACTGGCTCAACACGCAACTGGGAATGACCGCATGGGGTACGCGGCCCACGCCGCAGGAGTACCTGAGCGTGGCGTACACAACCGGGGCTCCGTTCAATGAGGCGCGCTGGTCAAACGAGGAGCTGGATCGTCTTGCCGCCGAGGCATCTGAGACCGCCGAGATCAGCCGTAGATCTGAGATCTACAACCAGATCAGCGAGATCTTCTGGGACGCAGGGCCAATTATCATCCCGTACTTTAGACCGGTTGTGGGCGCACACCGTGATAGCGTTTCCGGTCTGGTGATGCACCCGTTCCCAGGTCGCACAGACCTCAGTGAGGTGAGCATCCGGTAGGCCGCACCGTGGCTTCCGTTTTTCGAAGCATCGCCGGTCGGCCCTTGGCGCTACTCGGGTCGATCGGTGTGCTGCTGTTCTTCGTACTCACCATTGTGGGCCCCGCGCTTGCCCCCTACTCGTTTGACCAGATCATCCGCGGCACGGACATTGGGCTTGAGAGCCGACGTGCCCTGGTGAGCCGGCCGCCTTCGGCGGAATTCCTGCTGGGCACCGATCAGCGCGGGCGTGACGTCTTTAGCCGAATGCTGTGGGGGGCGCGGGAGACCATCGGGCTGCCGCTGGTGGCAACGCTGGTCTCGGTGGTGCTCGGTGCCCTGCTGGGGCTGCTCATCGGCTACGTGGGCGGCGTCCTGGATGACATGGTCTCGCGGATTCTAGACAGCCTGATCTCAATCCCTGCCATGGTTCTAGCATTGGTGATGATCTCCACCATCGTTCCCATGCTTTCCGCATCTGAGCTCGGGCTGATCCGGCTGCTTGGTCCGGGCAATATCAGCCTGACCATTGTGATTGTGGTGGTATACGTGCCTATCATCGCCCGCATCGCCCGGAGTGCGACGCTCTCCGTTCGCACCCGCGGCTACATAGAAGAAGCCAAGCTCAGAGGCGAGCGAACGGGCCACATCTTGGTGCGGCAGATTCTGCCCGGCGTGTTGCCGGCGCTGATCGTAGAGGCCGCGCTGCGTCTCTCCTATGCCATTATCCTCGTGACCTCGCTGGGGTTTCTGGGACTGGGAGTTCAGCCTCCGTCACCTGAGTGGGGCCGGATGGTTCTGGATGCCCGCACGCAGTTCGCGCAGGCACCCTGGGAGCTGTGGTACCCGGTGGGCGGGATCGCGTTGCTCATCATCAGCGTGAATCTCATGTCGGACGGACTCCGCCGGATACTGCGGAACGAGGAGTAGCAGATGAGCACGCATGCGCCGCGTCCCGCGCAGCACCCAGCGCCTGTCGGGAAAGACGGGCCGGTCATTGAGGTCCGCGCGCTCTCCGTGGAGTACCGAATCGGCAAGAGCTGGCTGAACGCCCTCAACCAGGTGGATCTGACGATCAACCCTGTGCAAATTCATGGTCTGGTGGGAGAGAGCGGCAGCGGCAAATCCACCTTGGGGCTTGCCATGATGCGGTACCTGGCGCGCAATGCGCGCATCAACGGGGGACAGGTGCTATTTGGCGACCAAGACCTGTGCACTGCCTCCGACCGCGAGATTGAGCACGTCTGGGGACGCCAAATCTCGCTTGTCCCACAGAATCCCATGGACGCGCTAAACCCGTCGCTGCGAATTGCCCGGCAGATGACCGAGCTCACGCGGCACCACCTTGGCCTCTCCCGCGAAGACGCCCTCAAGGTGGCCGTTGAGGCCTTGGGCCATGTTCAGATCGCAGACCCAGAACAGGTGACCAGCCGCTATCCGCACGAGTGCGTCCCCGGCCACGAATACCCGATGGATCCCGCAACGCCGACCATCGCCCACGCGTTCAAGGAGCACGGCTACCACACCGCCTACTTCGGCAA
>CAYTGY010000366.1:0-3647 GCA_964437265.1 uncultured Spirochaetaceae bacterium
ACTTCGAACGTGGTGGTCAGCAACTGCCTGATCAAGACCGACTGGGCCGCGTTCCGCTTTGGGCCTGAATCGCTCGGCGGCTTCACCGACATCTCGGTGACCAACTGCGTCATCCGTGAGACGTGGGGTACCGGCATCAAGCTGCAGATGACCCAAGGTTCGGTGATGAGCCGCATCGTCTTCTCAAACCTCGTCATGCATCAGGTCACCGGGCCAATCTCCATCAGGCTCTCCGGGTGGACCGAAGGCCCCTACGCCCCGACGACGAACGACCACTGGCAGGAGGGTGTGCTAGAGGACGTCACCTTTAGTGGGATCACCGCGACGGTGCCCAACTACACAAAGCGGCGGGACATGAACTGGGACGACGAGCGTTTCAGTGCGATCACGATCACTGGTCTGCCTGAGCTTCGCGTTCGCGATCTCACGTTCAGCGATATCCGGATTCGTTACCCCGGCGGCGGTACGTCCGAGCAGGCCGCGCGAACGGTCCTGCCCGACCTCCCGCAGAGCTACCCTGAGTACCTGATGTTCGGCGTTCCGCCGGCCTACGCGCTCTACATGGCGCACGCCGACCGGATCACCGTCCGCAACGTCGCCTTTGCGCTGGAAGCCGAAGATGCGCGTCCGGCGGTGATCCTCAACGACTGCACCGACGTCGGATTTGTGGACTCGCGCTTTGAAGCAAGCGAGCGCGCAGATAGCGTGGTCCGTCTGCATGAAAGCACGGACGTTGCCTTCCGCGACACGGTCTTTCCCGCCGGGTTTGATGAGCCGGTCAGAACCGTGTAGGCACCCGCTACAGGCCCGGCACGATCGCCGGGCCTAGGCCGGGCTCCATCGCCTGGGGACGCTCGCAGCGGCTTGTGATCTCAACGTGGCGTCCCTCGCGGTCACTCTGTAGATACGCCTCCATGATTTCGAGCACGTGGAAGGCGACCTCCGCATTCGCCCGGTGGGGCCTGCCTTCGGCTATTGCTTCCGCCATGTCCGCGAGGCCGATGCCCCGGCTGTCCTCCGCGTACTGGTAGGTCAGCGGCATCTCGTGTACCGCCTCCTCGCGCATGCGCATCCGGACCGTCCCGCCGAACATGTTGGGATGTGGTACCTGGAGCGAGCCTTCGGTGCCGAATACCTCAATGCTCGGACCCTCCACCCACCACACATCAAAGCTTGTCACGAGCGTGGCAACCACGCCGCTCTCAAAGTCCAGGACGCCGGCGAGATGCGTGGGCGTTCCCACCTTCACCGTCTCACCAAAACGGGCGCGGGTGGTGATGGTTCGCTCGGACCAGGTGCTCGTGGCGGATGCGCACACCCGCCGCACCGGACCGAGCAGGTTGATCAAGGTAGACAGGAAGTACGGCCCCATGTCAAAGAGCGGGCCGCCGCCACCGGATCACCGATCCAGCCGCCGTCCAGGATGTGCCGCGAGGTCTGTCCGCCGGCGCCAAGGAAGGTGTCGGGTGCGCTGCCGACGCGCCGGCAGGCTTCCTTCGCGGCACGCAGAATCCGCCGTCCCTCGTCGGCGGTAGCGGCAAGCGGCTTCTCGGTGTAGACGTGCTTGCCGGCCTCCAACGCCGCCACGCTCACGTCCGCGTGTGCGGCAGGGATCGTGAGGTTGAGCACCAGGTCGATCTCCGGATTGGCAAGAAGCTCTTCCACGCTGCAGACCGTGGGTATGTCGAACTCGGTTGCCCGCGCCTCCGCCCGCTCGTGGATCTTGTCCGCGCAGGCGGTGATCTGGAAGCTCTCAAAGCGCGTACGGTTTGTGAGATAGGTGCCGGCAATTACGCCGCATCCCACGATCCCCACCTTCAACGGCGTACTCATCGCGCTCCTCCCTCATCCGCGATTGATTCGTGCTTGCCGGCCCAGAGCAGCCCGCGGCGGACGATCTCATGCGCCTGCGGCACGTCGAAATCCGCGGCCACGTGACCGAATCCTGCGTAGAAGACACGCCCCTCACCAAAGGTGCGCTTCCAGACAAACGGATTGCGGGCTCCAGCCATGAACCCGCCGTCGAATCCCACGAATGCGCTCGTGGCAAGCACCGTATTGTTCACATCCACCTGATGGAAGTACTGCTCAGACTCGATCTCGAAGTCGTCGATACCCTCGGTGATCGGGTCCTCGCTCGCCTCAATCCTGACCCCGTAGCGGGCCGAGCCGGGGGGGTGCGTCACAAATTGGCCGCCCACTACAAGCTGGTAGAGCGGCGCCGCGCGAAACGCGTCGGCAAGGCCGCCGTGCCAACCGGCAAGCCCAACACCGGAGCGGATTGCCGCCGCAAGACCGAGCTCCTGCTCCGGAACCAGCTCACCCATCGTCCAGCACTGCACGATCAGATCCAGTTCCTTGAGCCGCTCCACATCGGCGTATGGCTCGAGCGTGTTGACCACCTCGAGCTCGTAGCCCGCTTCCTCCAGACTCGGGATGAACCGGTCTACCGCCTGCTTCGGCTCATGACCGTCAAACCCGCCCCAGACTACCAGTGCATGTTTCATACTGCTCCTCCTGTGTCACGGTCGACCGGATGGCCAATCGCGGCCACCTGCGGCCGCCGGTGCATCAATCTCGAATCGGTGGCTCCCTGAGCCGACCTCGATCTCTTCCATCTCCCCGTCTCCCGGAACCACCACCACGGCGGTCGCGTTGAACGGCACCTGCACCTCCAGGACCACCCGGCCGGTGTCGCGGTGCCAGTGTGCGGCGAGTGGTCCCACCAGTGTCTGAAGCTCCGCTCGTGCTTCGTCCAGGCAGCCGATGAACGCCGGCCGCACGGTGAACCGGCCAAACGCCGGTTGCTGTTCGTCGGCTCGGATTCCGGCCAGGTATCCGTAGAGCCACGCGCCAATCGACCCATACATCGGATGATCATGCGAGTTCATCCCGGCGCCGGTGCCAAGTTCCCAGCGTTCCCAGATGGTGGTCGCACCGTTGGCGAGCATGAAGCCCCAGCTGGGGTACGTCTCTTGCGTTGCGATTTGAACGGCCACGTCACCGCGGCCGGCGTCGGTGAGTGCCTCTAACAGGTACCGCGAGCAGAGGTTTCCGGTGGTCAGATGCCCGTCGTGGCGGGCGATGTCCGCCACAATCCGTTCCAGCACACCGTTTTTGCACGCTGCCGGCACAATCCCCAGGTACAGCGGAAAGACGTTGCTTGCCTGGCTCCCTCCTGGGTACGTGTCCGTACCATACGCGCACTCTTCACGGTCCAGGAACGCGCTGTTGAACGCCTGTGCGATCTCCTTGGCGCGCCGTGCGTAATGCTGTTGCTGATCGTTCTTGCCAAGTACGCCGGCGATTTTCGAGAGGAGCAACGCATTGTAGTAGTGGTAGCCGGTGGAGATGAGCGCACCCGGTGTGATGACAGAGACTGCGCCTGAGCCCACGCTGTTGCGGTCACAGTACTCAGCCGGTGAGGCCCAATCGCCCATCTGACTGAACGTCACAATGTCACCCTCCGACTGGTCCGTCAGGAACTGCGCCCACCGGCACAGTGCGTCAAAGTGACGGGCAAGGACGCGGGTGTCACCGTAATGCAGATACAGCAACCACGGGATGAGCAGGAACGAGGTGGACACCGCGTCCGCGTGAGTGTGTTCCCAGTAGCCGGGCCGTGGCGGCACAATGTCCGGAGCCGT
>CAYTGY010000367.1:0-3621 GCA_964437265.1 uncultured Spirochaetaceae bacterium
GGTCCTGAGCTCCGTGGTGCTTGACTTCGGTTCCACAATTTCGGCAGCAGTCTTCTCGAGATTGACGGGGTCGCTTGCTCGATCTGTTCCGGTTGCAAACGTCGGCAGCGATTGAAAGAAGCGAATTTCGTCTACGATATGGTGAAGATGTGCGTCATGCGGTTTCCGTTTGAACCGCTTCCTTATGAACAGACTCAGCAAGGTACGGACTGAGTCCATTGAGCGTCACAAGGTCAACCGGCGAATCGAAACGTGCGTCGAGAAGGTCTGCGACATTCATGAGGTTGTCGAACATCAACATGCTCTCACTGAACTCGGCACGTGTAGGCTCTAACTCCTCATCCGATACTCCGCAGCTGGAGTCAGAAATTACCCCGGGCGCGAATCGAACGCGCGACCTACTGCTTAGGAGGCAGTTGCTCTATCCCCTGAGCTACCGGGGCGGGTTGCTCCAACTATACCGATTTCTTCGCTTCGATTGAAGAGCTGTTCTCTGCCGCGCTTCCCAACACTCTCGAGCGCCCCCATCTGCCGGAGGCTGTAGGTCATTGCCTGTGCGGTGCGACGTCTGATGCCGGTAGCGGCGGCGATCTCTGAGTTGGTGAACTCGCCATCAAGCTCCGGCGGCAGGAACGCGGCGTAGTCGCTGAGCGAGGACAACCTGATCACCTCCTGAACTGAGAGCAGTTGCTTGTCCAAAATGCTGACCCCACGGCGCCGCCGGCTTCCCTTGCCGTCGTCGCGTCTGATCTCCTGCTGCTCAATAAGCAGGACCTCCACGATGAGATTGGGGTGGGGCAGCTGTTTGCACAGGTACACCAGCTGGAGGAAGACGTCCTCCACACGCCCGCGCTTTGGTGAGCGGCGCCTGCTCTTGAGCTCGCCTGAAGTGCTGATCTTGCTGATCCGATTGACGGCAGCAATAGGATGAACGAGTCGTACCACGTGGTGCTGCACAAGCCGCGTCAGTTTGTCGCGGACGGCGGCGAAGGATCCGGTCTGGATTTCCACCAACTCACCAGGGAGGCGGACGTCGACAACGTACCCGTCCACGTTCGACTCCGCAACGGAGTCTTGATCTGGAGCGCCCGCTCGCACCCACTCCTTCAGCGCTGCGTGCAGGGACGTCTCATTGAGGCTTCCAATACGGGACGGCGTTGATGTGCTCATTCCCTCTGCTGGAACGTCAGCGTCCAGCCGCAGCCGGGCTCATCGATCGTCTGGATGCGCCCGCGCAATTCTCCGGAGACAAGCTGGGCTATCAACTCCATCTCAGGCTCCCTTGCCGGCGGAGTGGGGATTGACGCGGTTACCGTCAGCTGTACCTGCTCCTCGGTCGCCTGCAGCCGAACCGTCGCCGTACGCTCCTGGGCTTCCGTATCTGTCCGCGCCACACTCGTCAGGCACTCGGCCACAAAGAGCGCGGCCGGGAACGCACGGTCCGCGGAGAGCGTGACGTCGTCCACGTCCATGGCGACCGTCCACCGATTCGGTGCCGCTGGACCGGCGCGCTCCAAGACATCTGCGGAGAGCCGTTCGCAGAGCTCCGCAAAACGCACTACTCCGCCGTGGTCATGCGCGAACGTGTGATCGTGTACGAGCGCAATCGCGTGAACTCGCCCGCTTACCGCCTGCAGCGCTGCCCGGGCCTCCGGCGTAGGCTCACGCTCTACTTGGAGCTCCACCAGGCCGTCTACCGACGCCAAATTGTTCCGGACGCGATGCTGCAGCTCTCTGGTGAGCGCGCGGTTGTGCTCCAGCGCGCCGGAGAGCTCCGCATTTGCCTTCTCCAGCTCCGTCGCGCGCCGGTTCGCTATCTGGTTGAGCCGCCGGCTAAGGTTCTCCCGCTCCTCTATCTCCGGGCGAAAGAGCACCCAGAAGAGGTAGATTGACAAGACGGAGACCAGCAGAGTGGAAACCACCCCAAGCGGCGACCGGCCCGCCAGCACCCAGTGTGCGAGAACCAGCAGTGCGGCAAGCACCAGGACCGCCAGTGTGGCCTTCAGTCGTACGTGCCGGACCAGGAAGCCGTACTGGAGCGCAAGCAGCACTCCATAGACGTACATGAACGGTCCGGTCAGGCCGGCATTGGGCGCATCCATGATCGCGCCCCCGCCGGCTGCTGCGATCAGCAGCACCTGCCCCGCCCGTCCGGAGTCGCTGTCGTGTAGCGTTGCAGCAGCCATCAGCGCGGATCCGATCAGCAGGCTCAGCACGCTGGGGTGCATCAGCACTGCCATGGCTCCGATGCCCCGGCTCAAACCCGCAGCGAGGTTCAGCACGGCCACCACCAGTGCGACGGCCGCCAAGGGCATTCCCACGTAGAGCTGCAGTTGATGCTGGGAGGATCGGTTGAGCGATGTGGCTGCCCATGCCTCCGGTGTTCTGGGTAACCGTCCTGTTACGCGCCTACCTCTGTTCACCGTCTTTACAGTACCCGATGCGCATTGCTCCGGTCAATGCTCGGTACATGAATGGAAGAAATGCGCCTTGTGGAGTTTGGCTCCGTGTCTTAGAATTGGGCCAGGTGAACGAATGAACGTTTCAGTCCGGTACAAGATGGCTGCGGTGGGCATCACCGCGATGGTTGTGATCGCCGCGGCATCCGTCGCGGTCAGTTGGTTGCTCTTTCGCCAAGAGCTGACCATGCTCTACGAGCGAGATTTTGAGCGGCGGCTCAACAGCATCGAGTTCGAGTACCGGGATGTGGACGCGCTGTCGTCCGCATCCGACCAGGTCGCCATCCAGCAACAGCAGCTCCTGAACCGTCTGCAAGAACGCTACGTGGCAGACGGAAGTACGCCTCCGTTCATCCTCACCGGAGAGGGGCGAACGGTGCTTTGGATCTATGAGGAGCCGCCCAGACGTGAGTTCATAGAAACGTTGGGCCCGCGGCTATCTGGTGAGGCGGCTTCGCACCAGCTAACCGTGGAGGGCCGCGGCTATCTGGTGGTGCAGCACTACTACGAGCCGTGGGACTGGTACACCGGCTACGTGGTGTCAAACGCCGAGCGGTATGCCGGGCTTCGGGAGTTCATCAGCATTCTCTCAGCCGTCGCCGGCGGGCTGGCCATTGTCGCCTTCTTGGCGTACGTGTGGATTGCCGGACGTGTTCTCCGTCCGTTGACGTACGTGCAGAAGGCTATTGGCTCCATTGTCGCCGGCGATCTCACCGTCCGGCTTACCCAGCGAAACAGCGACGAGTTGGGGCGAATATCCGTTGCAATGAATGAGTTGGGTGAACAGCTCAACCGGATGGTCTCCGGGTTGCGGACCGCGACGGATCTAAACATGACCATTGAGACGCGTCTCAATGAGACCAGTCGCACCACCACGGATCTGATGCAACGGATCGCCGCTGCTACGGATCAGATCTCCGCGCGGGTTGCGGAGCTTGAGCAGCGTACCGCCGGCTCCAGCGGCGCGACCGGGCGTCTTTCAGAGGAGTTTGGCCACCTGAGCGCGAGAGTTGAGGATCAGGTGAGTGCGGTCACGCAGGCTACCGCCTCCATTGAGGAGATGGGGAGCTCGCTCACCAGCGTTGCGGAGATCAGCAAGGCCCGTCGGGTTGCGGCGGACTCGCTTCGGGTCACCGCGCAGACCGGCGGAGATCGGTTGCAG
>CAYTGY010000368.1:0-3599 GCA_964437265.1 uncultured Spirochaetaceae bacterium
CCGGCATTGCCATCAATCTCATCACGGATGAAGAAGGCGGCTCAGATGAGGTTCCGGACCAGGAAGAGCTGGAGCTGGACCGTCTGGAGGATGAGCTCAAGAAGGCGGTAGACGAAGAGAACTACGAGGAAGCCGCCCGTCTCCGTGACCGCATCAAAGAACTGGAATCCCGCAGTTAGCGTTCAGGACCCCGTTGACCGTGTAATCTCGCGCACCGCCCGGTGGTAGCTCCGCATCCGGCGATGCGGGACCAGCGCAGGGCTGTACTTCGCCTCATTGAACACCTCTATGACCGTACCGGTGGCATCCATCAGCTCCGGGTGGCGTGTGCGGATGAGGCTCAAGAACTCGCCCGCGCCCTGGCTCTCCCGGTACCGCACGCCGTGGCGACGAGCCCACCGAACCACCGCCAGAAACGCTCCCACCACGCGGTCTGTCTGCCGCCGCTTGCGGTAGCGTTGAAGCTCAGCGTCTCCTTCCGGTAGCGCCCCGGCATCCGGAGGGCCGCCGCCGTTTCGCTTCTGTTCGGAGCGCCGGTGGCGCGCTCGCCACTTGAGGAATCGCCACCACAGTGAGAGCCGGCGGAACAGCCGCAGCCACGCGGTGCGGATCAGTTCTGCCGGGCGAAGCGCGCGAAGACGGGACCGGAAGCTGCGGGAGAAGAGGGGGCCGAAGATGAAGAGCACCACCGCCGCGGCGGCGATTGCCACTACCGCCCGTTGAAGCAGCCGGACCAGGATCTGCAGGAAGAGCGACGGCTCCTGCTGCTCCATCTCCCGCAGCATCTCAATCACCTCCGGAGACCACCCCGGTGTCTGCGTCTGAGTGAGGAACTCCGGCGGTGGGGGCTCTCCGGATGGCTGGAAGAAGGACCTGAGCCACGCGAAGAAATCGGCGATCATCTGCAGCGAGAGAACGCTTCGGTTCCGACTCATGAGGAACGCAGCAAGCGCGGCCGCGCTCACCACGCCCGCCGCGGCCAAAAACCGGCGCCGGAGAATGGTCGCCGGAACCGAGATCCCTTCGCCGTTTGCCGCGTACTCGTCAATGAATGCGTGAACTACGGCCAGCAGACCCACATAGCAGAGGCTGTAGAGGACAAACAGCACGAATCCGGCCGGCGAGACCCCCTGCCACGCGCCGCTTCCCACCAGTACGCTGGTGATTACCAGCGCCGCCAGCAGAGTCGCAAGGACGCCGCCGATGTTTCGCGTGCGGCGGAGCTCCCCGATAATGGCGGCCATGTAGCGTTGCCGTTCAATAATGGCTGCTCGTAGCGGCTCTCCCCGAAGGTCTCTGAAGGTGGCAAGTAGCCCCTCACGGCCGTGCAGCAGCCGGTGCAATGAGTACGCGATTCCCCAAGAGAGCGTTATCACGGAGAGCCACGCCAGGTGCCGAACTGACGGTGAGAAGCGTGCGCCAAACGGTCCCGGGCCAACGAGCGAGACGATTGGATAGGTGACCAACAGGAGCAGCGCGAGCTCGCGCAGCCGTGCGAAGCCACCGGCACGATGTGCCTGCAGCAACGTTCCGACCACCGCTTCCACAACAGCCGCGAGTACCGCGAGTACCGCGAGCATCACCGGCGGGGTCCAACCAGGCACCAGGCCGCCGGTCAGATAGATCCCGGCAACCACGGAGAGCCAGGCGACGGTAGCCGCAGCGGTAGGGTGCAGCACGCTGCGGTAGAGCTCAAGCTTTCTGGTCAAAGAGCTCCTCCCCGTATTCGGTGATGCGCCAGAACGGCAGCGAGCCGGTGGTAATCTCCTCCCAGCGCTGTGCCCGCTCGTCGGTGTAGCAGAGCCTGAGCCGTGTAGGGTCACCGAGTCGCGCGAGTAGCAAGGTAAGGCTCTCCTCCTTCAACGCTGCACCAAGATAGAAGACACGGGTGCCGTACGATATGCGACCGGCGCCCAGAAACGCTTCCACCGGGTCCACCGGTTTCTCGTTGATAGTGATCTGCGCAAGCACCTCCAGGATGCTGGTGGCGGTTTGGACGCCGCCGCGCCCCGGAATCCACGGCGTGACCGCCTCCCCCTGGTCCAGGTAGAGACCGGTGGAAAAGAGCCCCACCTCCTGCTGTTGCGCGGCGAAGTGGTGCACCAGGCTGGCCGCGGCGTCTATGGTGCGCTCCGTATGCGTGTACCGGTTGCGCTGCCGGTAATCTGTGGCGGTGAGGTTGAGTAGGATCACCACCGGCGTGTTGATGGTGGGCAGCCACTCGGTTGAGTGGAGATCTCCCAACCGGGCGCTTACCTTCCAGTTGATCCGCCGCGGCTCATCTCCCGGCACGTACTCGCGGACGGAGCGAAACCGCGTGGCGTCCTCATAGATCCGCACCGGCGTGCGGAGCGTTCCCGCCGGTAGCCCGGTGGTCAGTGGAAAGGTGACCGGATGGATCTTTGGGTACACCACCAGCCGTCCCTCATCCGGGACCACGTGGGAAACACCAAAGAAGCCCAGCGGGTCGCCGTAGCGTACGGATACCGGCCCCAGCCGGTACCCGCCGCGGTTATGTCCCTTCAGCCGGTAGCGCAACACGCGGCGCTCTCCCGGTCGTAGGCTCATCAGTCGCGCGTTGTT
Source organism: uncultured Spirochaetaceae bacterium (assembly GCA_964437265.1). Lineage (GTDB taxonomy): Bacteria > Spirochaetota > Spirochaetia > DSM-27196 > SLST01 > CAYTGY01. The sequence goes on from CAYTGY010000368.1 coordinate 2,584, forward strand.
GTAGCCGGCGTAGAGCGTACCGGGATTATCGCTGACCACCAGAAACGGCATGGGAAGCCGAGACTGGTTGACCACCGCTATCTCTACCACCGCCGCCTGGTGCTGGTAGATCCGCAAGACGCGGTCCCGTCGGTAAATGCGCAGTCGCGCACGGATGATCCGCATGTAGAGGTAGCTCACCGCGATGAGCAGGATCGCCAGGTACCCAATCCACTGCGCCGGGTAGTGTGGGAAGAAGAGGATCAAGAATGCGGATACAACAATGATCAGTACGGCGCCGGGACGCATCAACTCCGCTCCGGCAAAACCGGAGCCTTCACGTCTTCCACAATTGAGGAGATGACTTTCTCCGGACCAATTCCACGGATGGCGGCCTGCGGGGCCAGAATCAGCCGCTTTGCAAACACCGCCGGCACCAGCTCTTTGACGTCCTCTGGGACAACGTAATCGCGTCCCCGGATGGAGGCAAGCGCCTGCGATGACTTGTAGAGCGCCAGAATGCCGCGCGGGCTCACGCCAACGCGGACCTGCGGATGCGAGCGGCTGCGCTCTACCAGCTCGCTCATGTAGTCAAGCACGCTCTGTTCCACGTGGACGTCAACCACCTGCTGCTGCAGCGCTAAGGTCGCCTGGATATCCGTGACCGGCGTCACATCCTCCACCGGATGCGTGAGGCGTCGCTGGCTCTTCACCACCGCCTGTTCCACGGTGCGCTCCGCATACCCAATTGCTATGGTACAGAGGAACCGGTCTTGTTGTGCCTCCGGGAGCGGGAAGGTTCCCTCAAACTCAATGGGATTCTGCGTCGCAATGAGGAAGAACGGCTGCGGGAGGATGCGGCGTTCTCCCTCAACGCTGGTCTGGCCCTCCGCCATCGCCTCCAACAGGGCTGACTGCGTCCGTGGGGTTGCGCGGTTGATCTCATCAACCAGGACGATATTGGCCATGATGGGTCCTTCACGGAAGGTGAAGGTTGCGTCCGTGGGATTGTAGATAGAGACGCCCAGAATGTCCGC
>CAYTGY010000369.1:0-1575 GCA_964437265.1 uncultured Spirochaetaceae bacterium
AGACGTATGGCGCACACCCACAACCCGATCTGCTGCCCACTGCGGTCTACGGACTGCCGGAGTGGCACGGTGGGGAGATTGCTCGGGCGGCCGTGATCGGCGCGCCTGGGTGCTATCCAACCGGAACGCTCCTCGCCATTCTTCCATTCGTCTCTGAGGGACTGGTGACCGGTCCCATAGTGGTCAACGCGTTCTCCGGGATCTCCGGCGCAGGACGGAAGGAGACGGTCAACCTGCTCTTCTGCGAGCGATCTGAGAACACCGGGGCATACAATCCCGGGATTCAACATCGCCATGTCCCGGAGATACAGCAGGAGATCGCCGCTGCCGCGGGTGCCGGCGCCGCCGGGCACGGGGCCTCCTCTGTTGTTCCTGAGCTCCTGTTCACCCCACATCTGGCCCCCATGAAGCAGGGCATCTCCACCTCAGTCTACGCCCGCCTTTCCTCGTCCCTCAACGCGGAAGCGGCCCGCGAGGTACTCTCCTCCCGGTACCGGGATGCGGCGTTCACCGGACTGTCCGCGCGGCCGCAGCCGCAAACTCGGGATGTCCGCAACAGCAACCGGTGTGACCTAGGCGTCCACGTTGAAGGCGACCACCTGATGGTCTTCTCAGTGATCGACAATCTTGTGAAGGGGGCCGCGGGACAGGCGGTGCAGGCGATGAACCTGCGCTTCGGCTTGCCGGAGACCGCCGGGCTCCGAATTGCCGGCGAGATATAGGCATAGGAGATCTCCATGAGTGCCATTACCGTGGTGAAGATAGGCGGTCGCGCGTTCGCGGATCCTGACGTCGTGGCCTTGCTCGCCGCTGAGATGGCCGGCATCGCACCGTCACAGCCCATAGCCCTGGTTCACGGTGGGGGTATGGAGGTGACCGTTCGGTTGGCGGAGGTTGGGATTGCAGCCCGGTTCGAGGACGGCATCCGGATGACCGGCGAAGACGAGATGGATGTGGTGGAGATGGTCCTCAGCGGCAGCGTGAACAAACGTCTGGTCCGAGCGCTCACCACCGCCGGCGCCCGGGCAGTTGGAATCAGCGGGTCGGACGCGTCGTTGCTTGTGGGGACGCCAATCCACGATAGTGCGGGGCAACCGACCTGTACGGCGCGAGAGGTTGACTGCGATCCGGCCATTGTCCGCGACCTCATTGGCGCCGGCTACCTCCCGGTGGTCGCCTCCCCGGGAAGTGATCGGCACGGTGCTGCCGTGAACATCAATGCGGATGATGCGGCGCTGGCATTGGCAATCGCACTGGGGGCCAAACGGCTGGTCTTTCTCTCCGATGTGCCTGGGGTCCTAGCGGAGGGCCTCCGCGTGGACGTACTGGACCGTGCTCGCGCAGAGGAGTTGATTGAGCAGGGCGCCGTGACAGGGGGGATGATCCCTAAACTGGCAGGCTGCCTTGCCGCGGTTGAGCAGCAGGTGAGCCAGGTGATCATTGGTACCTACGAGCAGGCCGGCGATTTGGCGGCTCTGTTTGACGGAGTGCGCGGTACGCGCATTGTGAAGGAGTGGTAATGGACGGAATGATGGTGAATCCCCCGTTTCCCCGCAACTATGCACGCGAATTGCT
>CAYTGY010000369.1:1585-3598 GCA_964437265.1 uncultured Spirochaetaceae bacterium
TGCTCGCAATAGAGCGCGGAACGGGCGTGTACCTTGTGGACACCAGCGGCAAGCGTTACCTGGACTTGGGCGCCGGGATTGCCGTCAACGCGCTTGGATACGGAAGACGAGATCTCGCGCGGATCGTTCGGCGCCAGGCACGTAAGGTGGTTCACGTCTCCAACCTCTACACCACGCCTCCGGCTATTGAGCTGGCGACGCTGCTGCGGAACCTGGCGCGGAACCTGAACCCGGCGTTTGAGGCTGTTCAGTTTGGCAACAGCGGAACTGAGGCGAACGAGGCGGCACTGAAGTACGCACGGCTTGTCGCCATGCGAACCAAGGGGCCCGGACACCACAAGCTGCTCTCGCTCTCGCATTCCTTCCACGGCCGTACCATGGGCGCGCTTTCGGTAACGCCAAAGGCGGCATACCGCGAACCGTTTGAGCCGCTGATACCGGAGACGTACGTAACCGAGTTCAATGACGCGGAGGCGCTCGAGCGCACGCTCACCGATCAGTTCGCGGCGGTGATTGTTGAGGTGGTTCAGGGAGAAGGCGGGCTCAGGGTGGTGGACCCGGAGTTCGCCACCGCCCTCACCGCGCGGTGTCGTGCGCTCGGCGTCATGCTCATTGTAGACGAGGTGCAGACCGGACTTGGGCGAACCGGGACCGTCTTTGCGAGCGAACAGGCGGGATTGGAGCCGGATATGATTACGCTCTCCAAACCGCTCGCAGGGGGGCTACCGCTCTCCGCAACAGTGATCACCGCCCAGATCAACGGGCAGCTCAAACCGGGGGACCACGGCACCACCTTTGGCGGGGGTCCGGTCACAGCGGCAGTGGGCGCCCATGTCGTCAAGACGGTTACGGCGCCGGATTTCCTGCGCCGGGTCCGCGAACGGGCCGTGCAGATGACCGACCGGCTGGACCAGATGGTAGCATCCGTTGACATTTGCGCGGAACGGCGTGGCATGGGAATGCTGCAAGGCATTGCACTGGATGTGACGGTGGAGCAGGAGGCGGAGATCACCGGTCGAATCCTCACGCGACTGCGTGAGCGGGGCGTACTGGTGCTCAAGAGCGCGGGCAATGTGGTGCGGCTCGCCCCGCCGCTGGTGATCACCGCAGACGAGTTGGACAGAGGGATGGACGCGCTGGCAGAAGCCCTCGCGCGGGAATAGGGCGGCAGAGGAAAGGAGAAACAGATGGCAGATGATCATGAGGTCAAGAAGGTTGTTCTCGCCTACTCGGGGGGGCTGGATACATCAATCATCATCCCGTGGCTAAAGGAGAACTACCCGGGCACGGAGGTTGTCTGTGTCTGCACCAATGTAGGCCAAGATGAGGACTTTGACGGGATGGAGGCAAAGGCACTCGCCTCAGGCGCTCGTAAGCTGTACGTACGAGACGTGCGGGAGGAGTTCGTCGCCGACTACCTCTTCCCCATGCTGCGCGCAGGCGCGCTGTATGAGGGCAAGTACCTATTGGGAACCTCTATCGCCCGGCCACTGCAGGCGAAGCACCAGATTGATGTGGCGCTCACCGAGGGTGCGGATGCCGTTGCACACGGGTGCACCGGAAAAGGCAACGACCAGGTACGGTTCGAGCTCACCTACAAGGCGTTGGCGCCGCACCTCAGCGTGATCGCCCCGTGGCGACAGTGGGACATCACCAGCAGAGAGCAGGCCATTGAGTACGCCCGCTCGCACAATATCCCAATTGGCAATATCAGCAAGGAGAACATCTACTCTCGCGACTGGAACATTTGGCACATGAGCCACGAAGGTGGAGAGCTGGAAAACACGTGGGTTCGACCCAAGGAAGAGATGTACCAGCTATCCGTTTCTCCGCAGGACGCACCGGATACGGAGACGGAGATTGTCATAGAGTTTGAGCGCGGTCTGCCGGTCGCACTTAACGGAAACGCGATGAAGCCGCTCGAGCTGCTGGACGAGCTCAACCGCGTGGGCGGCGCGAACGGCATTGGCCGCGCGGACCTGGTTGAGACGCGGTTGGTAGGGATGAAGAGCC
>CAYTGY010000370.1:0-3593 GCA_964437265.1 uncultured Spirochaetaceae bacterium
GGCTATCCGCCCGGCCGTGGCCGTACGTTGACCTTACCGAACATTGATGATCTCTCGGTACGCCTGAAGCACCGAGTCAACAATGCTCTTTGTCATACTCAGGCTCATGTTCGCCTTTGCCGCCGCAATTGTGACGTCGTGACTGTTTACGCTCTCAGGATCAAGAACCGCCTGAAGACTCAACCGGTCATGGTCCTGTTGCAACGAGTTGACCTCGCCCAGAGCGTCGGCCAACATTCCGGCAAAGCTCTCGCGGCCGGCCGGTTCACCTGGCGCATCTAACCGCCCGGCAAGGTGACGCGGATCGGTTTGCAGAAGCCGCAACTCATGACCGGTGACCTGCGTCGGATTCAGGTATATCATCTCCCCTCCCCTCTATCGCGCCGCGATGTTCTCATCGCGCCGCGATGTTCTCATCGCGCAATGTCCAAAGAGCGCGTGAACGCGCTCTTCGCGCCGTCAATCACTGAGATGTTCGCCTCATAGCTCCGCGATGCGGAGATGAGGTCCACCATCTCTTCAACCACATTCACATTCGGCATCTCGACATAGCCGGCCCACGTGCCGCTCTTGATTGCGTCAGGATGCTCCGGGTCGTAGACCATCTTGGTCTCCGAGTCAAGATCCTTCTGGATCTCCACCACGCGGACACCCTGGCCCACACCGTTGTCCAGCGCCGCCGGCGTGAACGGGCTTCGCCAGTACGGCTGGTCAACGCGCGGGCGCACGATCACCCGGCTGCGCCGGAACGGCCCGCCCTCCGGCGTCCTGGTGGTGGATGCGTTCGCAATGTTGTCTGCAATCACATCCTGACGCAGCCGCTGCGCCGTAAGCCCGGAGGCCGCTATGTTGACCGTTGAAAACAAGCCCATCCGCCTATCCTCTCAGCACCAGATTGACGCGGCTAAACTGCTGCGCCACGCTGTCCACCATGAGCGAGTATGCCATTTGGTTGCTCAGGTAGCTCATGCTCTCCACCTCAATGTCAACGTTGTTTCCGTTGTTGTCACTCGTGGTCAGGTAATCGAGCATCCGGCGTGGACGCACCGTACGGTAATCGATTGGCTGATGAAATGGTATGTGACGCTCGTTGGTCATCCGGGCCTGAAGGCCGCGCGGCCGCTCGCTCTCGAGCGCCTCTTTGAGCGCACTCTCGAAATTGACCGTGGTGCGCTTGAAGTTGGGCGTATCCGCATTCGCAATGTTGTTGGCAATGACATCTTGCCGCAGCATGCTCACGTCCATGCTGCGATGCAGAAGATCCATTGTCCTGCCAAAGCTGTTGTTCACGAACATTTCGCGTCCTCTCTCTTCATATAATCGGTCAAACACGGGCCTCCTTGAGGGTCCAGTCGACAGAACATGCCGCCACCCATTATCGCCACCGACACGTTCCGGTATGTGCCGTACGCGCTACAGTATGTAGCGCGAAAGGTCCTGATCCTGAACCACATCGCCTAACCGCTCGTTGACGTAGTCGGGTGTAATGGGGATGGTCTGCCCCTCCAGGTCGGGCGCGTTGAAGCTCACCTCCTCCAGAAGCAATTCCATGATTGTGTGCAGCCGCCGCGCGCCAATGTTCTCAGTTCGCGAGTTGACGTCGGCGGCGATCCGGCTCAGCGTCTCAATTGCGTCATCGGTGAAGTCAAGGATTACCCCTTCGGTCTTCAACAGCTCGATATACTGTTTGATCAGCGCGTTGTCCGGCTGCGTCAGAATGGCGACAAAGTCCTTCGCGTCCAGAGCCTCAAGCTCCACGCGGAGCGGAAATCTACCCTGCAACTCCGGGATCAGGTCCGAGGGCTTGCTCATATGAAACGCCCCCGCGGCGATGAACAGGATGTGCGAGGTACTCACCATGCCGTACTTGGTGTTCACGGTGCTGCCTTCCACAATTGGCAGTATGTCGCGCTGGACTCCCTCACGACTCACGTCAACGCCGCTGCGATTCTCCTTGGCGGCTATCTTGTCAATCTCATCTATGAAGATGATGCCCATGTTCTCTGCGCGCTCACGGGCCAACTCGCTCACACGATCTTGGTCCACCAGCTTGTCCATCTCTTCCTGAAGGATGGTCTCTCGAGCGTTCTTGACGGTAGTCCGCTTGTTCTTCTTGCGGTTGCCCAGCAATCCACCAAGGCTGCCCAGATTCAGGTCCATCTCCTCGAAATTTGATCCGGAGAAGATCTCTATTGCAGGGAATGCTCCCTTGGAGACCTGAATCTCAACCTCCCGGTCATCAAGCGCCCCTTCCCGGAGCTTGGTCCTGAACTTCTCGCGCGTCGAGCTCTCTCCAGATACCGGGACCACGTGCTCCTCGCCCTCACCGGAGGGCTCCTCCCGTTTCACACCGGGAAGCAACAGGTCAAGCAGCTGCTCTTCAGTACGCTTCTCCGCGTCTGCTTTCACGCCCTCCTGAAGCTCTTCGCGCACCATGGACACGGCAACGGAGACCAGATCCCGGACCATGCTCTCCACGTCGCGGCCTACATAACCCACCTCCGTGTACTTGGTCGCCTCAACCTTCACAAAGGGCGCTCCGGTGAGTCGAGACAGCCGACGGGCAATCTCAGTTTTTCCGACACCGGTGGGGCCAATCATGATGATGTTCTTGGGCGCCACCTCATCACGCAAATCATCCGGCAGCCGCTGCCGCCGGACACGGTTGCGTAACGCAATTGCGACGGCCTTCTTGGCCGCCTCCTGCCCAATGATATAGCGATCTAGCTCCTTGACAATCTCCTTTGGTGTCAGCTGGCTCAGGTCCTTCTTCGGCATGTAGCCGCTCATGACAGTTCCTCCACCACGATCTCACGATTCGTGTAGATGCAGATGTCTCCGGCGATCCCCAGGCTGCGCACTGCGATCTCACGCGCGGAGAACTCGGAGCCGTCCAGGTACGCCAAGGCGGCCGCCAAGGCGTAGCTGCCGCCGCTACCGATTGCCATTGCGCCGGCGTCCGGCTCCACCACGTCGCCGGTCCCGGAGACCAGCAGCGTACGTTTCAGATCGGCGGCCAGAAGCATCGCCTCAAGACGTCGTAGTGCGCGGTCGGTGCGCCAGTCTTTTGCCAGCTCCACCGCCGCCCGCACTAGGTCGCCGTTGAACTCCTTCAGCTTCCCCTCGAACCGATCGAAGAGCGTAAAGGCGTCCGCGGTCGCGCCCGCAAACCCAACCAGGATGCTCCCGTCGAATATGGGACGCACTTTACGCGCCGAGCCCTTCATCACGGTGTTTCCAAGGGTGACCTGTCCGTCTCCGGCCATGGCGACGTGGTTGTCCCTGCGAACCGCGAGAATGGTAGTCGCATGCATTTCACTCATCTTCGCTACTCCCTTGCCGCACTTCTCCGGTGTCCGGCGCACGCGCCGTGCTCACCTGCGCGTGTGGATGGGACTGCTGGTAGACCCGTTTGAGCGCACCCAATCCAACATGGGTGTAGATCTGTGTGGTCGACAGCGAACTATGACCCAACAGTTCCTGGACTACCCTAATGTCCGCACCACGGTCCAGAATGTGTGTGGCGAAAGAGTGACGAAACGCATGCGGGCTCACGTGTTTGCCCACGCCGCTTTCCAGAACCCGCTGCTCCA
>CAYTGY010000371.1:0-3593 GCA_964437265.1 uncultured Spirochaetaceae bacterium
GATACTGTAAGGAGTGCGATCAAGATGTCACGCGGAGAGAAGATCTTTGCGGTCTTCAATCTGCTTATGATGGCCGTCTTCCTCTTGATGATCATCTTCCCGGTGGGATTCGTACTGAAGCAGTCTCTGGACATTGGTGCGCGTGGTGAGCTCAACCTATCGCTCATCCCCCGTGAGTTCTCACTGCTCTACTATCAGATGATTCTGACGGATCCGGGGATCTTCCGCCCCTTTCTCAACTCGATCTATCTGACCGTAGTGGGTACCATCGTTGCGATGGTCATCAACTCCATGGGCGCCTACACGCTCTCCAAACGAGACCTTCCGGGCAACCGCATCATGATCTACATCATCCTCATTACCATGATGTTCTCAGGTGGGTTGGTTCCGCTCTACTTGGTTGTGGTCAGGCTGGGCCTGTATAACCGACTCAACACGCTCATTCTGATTGCGATAGTGAACGGGTGGTACATGATTCTCATTCGCAACTTCTACTGGTCCATCCCTGCGTCACTCTCTGAGTCCGCATTGATGGACGGTGCGGGGGACTTTGTGATCTTCACGCGGATCATCATTCCCCTCTCCAAACCGGTTCTGGCCGCAATAGCGCTCTTTACCGGCGTTGGCTACTGGAATACGTTCTTTCATGCGGTTATCTTCATGAGCGATCCGTTGAAGTACACGCTTCCGGTCAAGTTGCGTGAGCTGATCTCAATCACCACAACGCTCACGGAAGGACAGCTGGAGATGGCGCTTGGGGCCGGCGCTATGCGTGACCAGGTAAGCGCGGAGGGCGTGGCGGCGGCGATCATCATTGTATCCATGATCCCGATCATCCTGGTGTATCCGTACTTACAAAGACACTTCGTAAAGGGCATAATGGTGGGGTCCATCAAGGGCTAGGCCAACGAAAGAGCACGGACTTCGCACCAAGCTGATACACTGGCTCCTCGCGCTCATGCTCATCATTGTGGTGATGTTCATCACGCAGGCCGCATTGACCGCGTCCGCATCGCGGACGCGCGTCATTGACTCCGCGGTCGCCACTATTGAGCAAACAAACCTGCATCTATCGTTCCTGCTTGAGAAAGCGCAGAACATTGCGTTCGTGCTCTCCAGCAATGATAACCTCATGGGCCTGGCGCACTTTGACATGCAAACGCAGCGAAGCGTCTACAGTGAGCTCCAGCTCATCAACCAGGTGATGCGTGAGATCATGTTTCTCGCGGACCTGAATGCGGATATTGACACCATCTATGTCTATCTTCATGGAAAGCGCCGCCTCATCACATCCGCGCCAAATGTCTACGGTGCAAGCTTCTTCCCAGACGCGGCTTGGGTTGACGCCGCCCTTGAGATAGAGTCCTCACACCAGTGGATCAGCAACTACATAGACGAAGGCCTGAGCGACCGGCGGTATCTCTCAATCGTCTGCCGGGCTGACATCTTGCGGCCGGAGATTCGCCCCGTAACCTATGTCGGCGTGAATCTGTCAGAGCGGTACGTGTACCAGACGCTCGAGCGACTCAAAGCAACCCCCAACTCCCGCGTGTACCTAGTAGACGATGCAGGGCAGATTGCGGCCGCACGGGATGAGACGCTGATTGGACGGGAGCTCTCCGGCATGCTGCCCGCCGGGGTTCAGGCGACGCCGTCAACCGAGCCGTCCGCCGGGTTTGCAGGCGGGTACCTTACCGTCTATGAACCGTGCATCATTCCCGGGTGGGGCATCTTTCTTGTCGCTTCCGAGCGGGAGCTCTTCCGCGATCTGCGCACGGCCTTGCTGATTCCCTTAGCGGCTATTGTGATTCTGGCAACCGTGCTGTTTGTGGTTGCATCGCGGCTCATCGGCCGGGAGGTCAGTGAACCCATCGGAACGCTGGTCTCCTTTATGGAGCGTGCGGAGCAGGGCGACTTTGACGCGCGCATTCGGGAGGAACGGGACGATGAGTTTGGGTTTCTCTATCGCAGCTACAACTCAATGGTCAACCGGATCTCACAGCTTGTGCGCGAGCTCTTCCAGGAGCGAGTGCTCAAACAGGAGATGGAGCTGCAGTTCCTGCAGAACCAGGTCAACCCGCACTTCCTCTACAATACCCTGGACACCATCAACTGGATCGCCAAGAAACACAACGCGGAAGACATCTCGCGGATCGTGATGTCGCTTTCGCAGCTCTACCGTACCATCTTCAACAAGGGCCGCGACTACATCTCCATTGCAGAGGTGATGAAGAGCGTTCGGAGCTTCCTCTACATTGAGCAGTTCCGCTACGGTTGCCTAGAGGAGTTCACGTTTGACGTGGACCCGCGCGTGGCGGAGTGCCGGATCCTCAACCTCATTGTCCAGCCGCTGGTGGAAAACGCGGTTGTCCACGGCATCGGAGAGCAGACCACCCACGGCTGTGTCACCATCCGGGCAACGCACGAACCCCCGGTGGTACGCATTCGGGTGCAGGACAACGGACCCGGAATTGACCAGCAGAAGCTTTCCATCATCAGGCGTAGCATCAACCGCAACGGAGACTCGGCCGCCTCAGGGCTCCGCAACGTGAATCGTCGGATCCAGCTTGTCTACGGCGAGGAGTTCGGGGTGCAGATAGAGAGCGTGCTGGGCGGTGGAACCACGGCGAGCATCACCGTGCCGTGCGAAGGGCCACGACGCAACGTTGATGGTGAACCGTTGCCGGCTCCGGGCAGCGACTCATAACAGGTCGCGGTACTCGCTGGGCGAACAACCGACAAGCTTCTTGAACGTCCGGGTGAAGTGGTTCACGTCTTGATGCTGCACCGCCGCAGCAACTTCGTAGACTTTCAGAGGCGTCTCCTTGAGCAACCGCTTGGCCTCTTCTACTTTGATCTCTCGCGCGTAATCCACAAATCGTCTGCCCACACCGGCTTTGAAGACCGAGCTGAGATAGTTCGGATGCACCTTCAGCGCCTCCGCCACCCGGGTGAGCGAGATATCCTTGGTGAGATTTCGATGGAGGTACTCAAGCGCGCGGGTGACGATGCGGTTGTTGTGCACACTCTGGCGCTCAGCCCACGCCTCCATGGAATTGTCAAATAGCGCGCCCAGCAGACCGGAGAGGTCGTCCAGACACTCAACCTCCGCGCATGCGAAAACACTCTCAGGTACGTCCAGGTCAAGCGAGAGACGCGTCTTGATGGCGAACGCCACCACTTGGTGGAGTAACCGGCTCTTTGCCTCAATGCACTGGCCCAGAATCTTGCCCAGTTCTGCCACCATCTGCGCCGTCACTCGAGCGCTTCGGGTGCGGTCGCCCGTTCTGACGGCGGCCACTGCATCCGCCTCCAGTGAGTTCAGGACGCCCTCAAATACCGACGTTGCGCTGTGTGTGGAGTGTGACAGCGCGTAGCGGTCAGCGATCAGCACCATGTTTCTGCCGGCAACCAGACGAGCTTCCAGGGCCCGCTCCGCACCAACATAGGAGTCCCGCAGACCGGTGACGGAGGAGACCTCCGGGCCAACGCCCACGGTGATGGTCAGTCCCGCGACCTCATTCGCCCAGGTCCGAAGCTGATCCAGTTTCTTGACAACATCCTGTTCGGGCCCCGGGCCGGCAACCAGAAGC
>CAYTGY010000372.1:0-3574 GCA_964437265.1 uncultured Spirochaetaceae bacterium
GATCGTAGCCATTGTCATTGCCTATCTGGTGTAGGACGCAGGGAGGCTATCAATGCAGTTGCGGCAACTCGGACGTACGGAGACCATGGTCACGCCCATTGGGTTGGGCTGCCGGCAGTTCTCGCAGGGAGCGGGGATGGTCGGCGCCTACTGGTCGAACCTCGATCAGGAGCAGATCACGACCATCGTGGAGCGATCGCTGATCGCCGGCGTCTCCTGGTTCGACACCGCGGAGGCGTACGGGTGGGGTAAGTCGGAGGAGGCGCTGAGCCGAGCGCTCCAGCAGATCGGCCGCCCACCCGGAAGCGTGACGATCGCTACCAAGTGGTTTCCGGCCCTCCGCTTCGCTCGGAACATCCGCAAGACTATTGAGGCCCGTCTTGCGGCGCTGGCCCCCTACGGTGTCGATCTCTACCAGATCCACAATCCGCTCTCTTTTTCATCGGTGAGCGCACGGATGCGGGAGATGGCGGAACTGGTGGAACACGGACGCGTCAGAGCAGTCGGCGTGAGCAACTTCTCCGCTACCGCCATGCGGGCGGCGCATGAGGAGTTGTCGCGTCATGGAGTGTCGCTTGCGACAAATCAGGTGCGGTACAGCCTGCTGGACCGCCAGATAGAGACGAACGGCGTGCTCGAGACCGCCCAAGAGCTGGGGGTGACCATCATCGCATACTCACCGCTGGCCCAGGGGATTCTCACCGGCAAGTTCCACGAGGACCCACAGCAGATCAAGCTTGCGTGGGTTACCAGAGATCCAGCGGTTGTCGCTATTCCCGGCGCAACAAAGGTAGACCATGCAGAGCAGAACGCTCGCGCAATGGCCATAGAGCTCTCCGCAGAGGAGGTGGCTCGGCTGGACGCCGCCACAGATGCTGAGTAGGTGCGCCGGCGGCGGCTGTGCGCGGTCGTGAAACCGCTACCCAAACGGCCTTTTGGCATGCGGTTTGCATCTACCAACACAAATAGTGAAGGAGCGAACTATGTGGACACGGAAGAGAGTGATACAGACGGTCGCACTGGTGGCCGCCGTGGCGGTAGTCGCCGTGGCGGCATTCCTGATTGGATCCGCGGTCACCGGGGCTAACGGGGATGAGGTTGAACCGGGTATCCCGGTCATACCCACCGCGGACGGCGTGGCGGACAGAGACCCATCGGTGATCGCCGCCACTGAGGACCTGGGGCAGGCGTTCAACCGCGTTGCAAACCAGGTCATACCCGTTGTGGTTGAGATCAACGTGGTGAACGTGGTGACACAACAGGTGCCTGATGCCTCCTCGCCGTGGGATTTCTTGTTCGGCAATCCCGGGACTACTGAGCGTGAGATCCCGGTGCCCGGTCTCGGGTCCGGCGTCATCGTCGGCAAGGAAGGTAAGACCGTTTACGTTGTCACCAACAACCATGTTGTCGGCGAAGCCGATCAGATCAACGTCGTATTGCACGACGAGCGCGAGTTCAGCGCTGAGCTGGTCGGCAAGGACTCGCGAATAGACTTGGCGCTGATCAGTTTCGAGACCAACGAGGAGGTGCCGATGGCCCAGTTGGGTGACTCGGATGACCTATCGGTTGGAGACTGGGTGCTGGCCATTGGAAACCCGCTTGGGTTCGAGGCCACTGTCACTGCCGGCATCATCAGCGCATTGGGTCGTAGACCGGAGCCCGGCCAGGCAATAGCCGGCTTTACCGACTACATCCAGACCGACGCTGCTATTAACCCCGGGAACTCCGGTGGAGCCTTGGTTGATCTCAACGGCCGTGTGGTCGGAATCAACACATGGATCGCCTCGCAGACCGGCGGTAGTCAGGGCCTGGGGTTCGCGATCCCCGCCAAGAACGCCCAACGTGCCATAGACGCGTTCATAGAGCAGGGACGAATCATCTACGGATGGCTCGGAGTGAGTATAGCGCCGGTCACCGACTCTCCGTACGCCATGATCGCTCAGGACCTTGGGTACGAGCGCTCGTACGGAACAGTGATCACCAACGTCCACGGCGGTTCTCCCGCAGAACAGGACGGCCTGTATCCCGGCGACATTGTGATGCAATTCGACGGGGAGCGCATAGAAGACGCCGTTGAGCTTTCGCGTATGGTGGGTAATCGCTCACCCGGGGACCGAGTGAACCTTTCTGTCTACAGAGACGGCAACACCGAGGCAGTCCGGTTGACGCTCGAGGAGCGTGGGACTGAGGCGGAAGCCGGAGGATCGCGAGAGCTTTTCCCCGGCATGATTGTGCTCCCGCTGAACGAACAGGTTCGCGAGCGCTCCGGAGTCCCCGGTAGCGTCCAAGGTGTGATTGTTGGGCAGGTGTTCCGTGAGACCGCCGTGGCGGTAGCAGGGCTACAGCCCGGAGACGTGATTGCAGAGGTGGACGGTCAAGACGTTTCCAACGTCGGTGACTTCTACCAGGCGCTACGCCGGGTTGACCCGGGTGACGAGGTACGGTTCGCCATCAACCGTGGGGGCCGTCAGGCAAGCTTCGGCATCCGCCGGTGATCCGGGAGCGGAGCGCCGTAGGGCGTGCTCCCGGCCGTGTCTCTACCTCTGGTTCCGTTACTTCAGAAATATCTCAACAACCGGTACCGTTACGTTCGGTTTCAGTACCGGCAACTCCAGTACCACCGAGCCTGGCGTTCCAGACACGTGGATCGTACTGACCTCAGCGCGTCTCTGATGCTCAGTGAAGCGGATCTCGGATGCATCGTGTAGTAGCTGCGCGTACTCGATCTTTCCGGCCATCTCCGGAAGGTGGATGTGGCGAAACGGCCAGTTGAGGATGTGGAGATACAGTCGTTTGCCGTTTTGCGTGTACCGGCAATCCGCCGGCGGCGTGAGCTCACTCATGGTGCACCCGTAGATCGACCGCGAGTGCCGCCGCATCCACTCCCCGTACGCCTCCAGCGCCGCAAGTGCCCGCTCGTCGAACTCACCACGACCCGTTGGTCCTACATTCATCAGCAGGTTCCCACCGAGCGCAACGCTGTTGATCAACAGTTGGATCAGCTGCTCAGGGCTCTTCCAGGTCGCTTCGTCGCGGTGGTAGCCCCACGAACCGCTGAACGTCTGACACGCCTCCCACACAGCTTTCTTACCGTCGATGGTTGGCCACGCCTGTGGTTGGTACTGTTCCGGCGTGACAATATCTCCGCTGCCCGGAAGATCGAGTCGATCGTCAAGCAGGATCTGAGGCTGGTGGGTGCGCACCAGGCTGACCAGCTTCTCGCTATCCCAGTCGTCTCTCCCCTTGCCGACGTACCCGCGTCCGTACTGGTCTTCATGATTGGGATATGAGAAGTCAAACCACAGAATGTCAATCCGGCCAAACTGCGTGAGCAGTTCCTCAACCTGGCCGTGAAGGTACGCTCGGTAGGAGGCAATATCGCGGCTCTTGTTGCGCTCCACCGCGTCGGCCCGCTCGCGCAACGGATGAATCATGTCTATGGGATAGTCGGGATGATGCCAGTCGATCAGCGAGTGGTAGAAGCCAACCCGCAGACCCTCCGAACGGAACGCATCAACCATCGGTCGCAGCAGATCGAGATTTGCCGGGGTATTCGTCGCCTCGTAGTCGGTCA
>CAYTGY010000373.1:0-3553 GCA_964437265.1 uncultured Spirochaetaceae bacterium
ACGGAAACTCGTTCACCCGCTCTTTTGGATCGCTGATACCCACCAGGTCAAGAAGACGAACGCTTTCCTGAAGCGCCTCCTCCTTGCTCATCTCCCGGTGAAGGATCAGCGCCTCGGAGATCTGGTACCCCACTGAGAAGACGGGATTGAGACTGGTCATCGGTTCCTGAAAGATCATGGAAATGCTGTTGCCGCGGATCCTGCGCATCTCGGACTCGGAGACCTTGAGCAGATCCTTCCCTCGCAGCAGCACCTCGCCGGCTTCAATCTTGCCGGGCGGATCCGGGACCAGTCGCATGATTGACATGGAGGTTTGTGATTTGCCACATCCGGACTCACCGACAATGCCCAGCGTCTCTCCCTCATCCAAGGAGAAATCCACGCCGTCTACGGCTCGAACGGTGTACCCATACATGTGGAAGTGGGTCTTGAGCCCTTTGACTTCAAGCAGCTTGCTCATCGCGTTTCCTAATGCCGGCTTCTTGGATCCACGGCGTCACGAATGCCGTCGCCAAAGAAGTTCCAGGCAAGTATGGCCAAAAAGATCATAAAACCGGGAATCAGAATCCAGGGATACTGGTTGACTACTCGGTACTGACGCGCGGCTGAAAGCATCAATCCCCAGCTGCTTTGCGGCTCCGTGATTCCCAGCCCCAGCAAGCTCAGCGCGCTCTCGCCCAGTATGTAGCCCGGTATGGTCAGCGTAGCCTGGACGATCACGTAGGAGAGCGTATTGGGCAATATGTGCTTGGTGATGACCCGGAGATGGGACAGTCCCATAGTGCGCGCGCTCATCACGTAGTCTTCGTTCTTGATGGAGAGCACCAACCCCCGGATAACACGCGCCAGCGTTGCCCAGCCGATCGCGGACAAGATGATAATGATGAGAAAGTACACCTGCACGCTGGTCAAACCGGATGGAAAGGTTGCTCGCAAGGCCAGGAGGAGATAGAGGCCTGGAATGGCAATGATCACCTCCGCCAGGCGCATCAGAATGTTGTCCACAGCTCCACCGGCGTACCCGGCGACACCGCCGACGAGCAGTCCGATCATAAACGTGAGCGCGGCGCCAATCAGCCCAACGGTCAGCGACACTCGCGCTCCATGCAACAGTCGGGAGACGATGTCGCGACCCAGCCGGTCCGTACCCAGGATGAACAACCCACCCGTGGGTGACGTAAGCACGTGACGCCGAGCCTCAAAGAGCCCCAGGACGCGATACCGAATGCCCTCTTGAAAGAACCCAAAGAAGTTCTTGTTGCCCTTCACAATCCACAGCTCGAGCGCCTTCTCTTCGCCGGCGACCATCCGGCTCCCGACGGCAAACCGCATCCGGGCGTCCGGATCAGGATCACGCTCCACCTGGTCAATTGCCCCAGCCAGCCGCGACATCACCTCACCACTGCGGTCAAGCTCGTAGTAGCTCCAGGTATCCTCGAGCAGTTGCTCTTTTCGTGCAAAGGCGGTGTCCTGAGTGGCTGTGCTACGCATCCCATTGCGCCCGGGAATCACCTCTATGCTGATGATCCGCATACTGCGCGGTGGGATCACGCCGTAGGTATTGAACGCCGGATTCACCTGTCGCTGCTCGTAGACCCATGGACGCAGCTCTCGCCCTTCGGGACCGTCGTACATGAGATGGAGATTCACCGGCGGGTGAAACGGCTTTCGCTTGTTGGTCCAGGTCATACTGAATGGCGAGAACACGTCCGCAAGCAACGCCGTGAGGTACAGCACCAGGAGAATGATGAATCCGACCTTCCCCAGAGTGTGCTTTCTGAACCGTCTGATGTAGATGGCCCAAATTGACTCCCCGCGTTGCGCAATGCCCTCGCGCGCGGCGAGGATGGTCTGATTCTGCGTGTTGCTGCTTGCCATTATCCTACCCTCACCCGCGGGTCTACCACCGCCAGCAGGATGTCCGCGATTAAGTTCCCGATCACCAGAAGCACAACGCCATAGATGAGACTTCCTACAACCAGGTAGACGTCCTGACTCAAGAGCGCCTGGAGTATCAGCCGCCCCAGCCCCGGCCACGCGACAACGTTCTCAACCAGCGCCGCACCGGACATGATGCTTCCAAGCTGGAACCCCAGAATGGTGATCATGGGATTGATGGCGTTCCGCAGCGCATGCCGGTAGATGACCTTGCGCTCGCTCTGCCCCTTCGCACGTGCGGTCACCACGTACTGTTGCCCCATGATCTCGAGCATGTTGGCGCGCATGATACGTGTCAGAGAGGCCATGGCGGACGTCCCCAGTACAATGACCGGCATGATCATATGATGCGCGATATCCAAGACCTGCCGCACCGGCCCCAGTTGGGTAAAGTCGAGGCTGCGCATGCCTCCTAGCGGCAGGGGGATTCCGGTTGATGATATGAGATACAAGAACAGGAACGCGAGAAAGAAATTGGGTATCGCTAACCCAACGAATGCGAATACGGATATGGTCTGGTCCTGCCAGCGGTACTGGTGGGTGGCAGCCCAGACTCCGGCGGGAATGCTGAACCCCCAGGCCAGCAAGAGAGAGCTGAGCGAAAGCAGTATTGTAGCGCGGGCGTGCTGTCCCACGATTGCAAAGACCGGGGCCTTGAAGTTCTCCGAGTATCCAAAGTCCAGCCTGATTGCGTTCCAGATGTACCGGAGAAACTGCTCAATCCACGACTTATCCAGCCCGAAGTTCCGCCGGAGCGTTTCTAGATCCCGGGGGCGAATATTCGGATTGAGCGCCAACTGCGTGAAGATGTCCCCGGGGGCAAGCTGGATCAGGAGAAAGCCCAACATGATCACCAAGAGCAGAATGGGAATCATGTGGAGCAGACGCCTGAGTATGAAGCGAAGCATCATGGGGCTGATCCACACCAGTCGGACGGTCCACATGATCAGCTCCGTAAAGATGATCGCGAAGAACCACCCTACACCGCCGGCGAGTACCAGCACCAGGTAGAGAACCGCGTCGAGAGCAAAGGTCAACCGCCAGTCTATTCTATCCGTCAATCTCATCAGAGTTTCCTATCCCCGTGCAAGCAATCTTCTTTGGCAGGACCGCACGGTGACGTGAGGGCATACTGTATCAATTGTTGGTAGAGATGAAAAGCATGCCCCCGCCAACCGGCGGGGGCACTGGAACAAACGTGATCAAACACTTAGCGCACGTAGAAGCGATGGATCGCGCCCTTGAAGCCATATGCGTCAAAGGGGTGCGTCTTGATGTTTCCAAACTCTTCCTTGTACGCGCCAAGGCTCAGCGGATTGTAGGTGAAAACCCACGGGATCTCTTCAATCCAGATGCGCTGAATCTGCTCGTACCCGTCCTTGCGCTGCTCCTGATCCGTAGTGTTGTTGGCATAGACCCAGAGGTCGTCAACTTCACGCTCCCAGTCGCGCCGCGGCGCGGCCTGGCCCGGTTCAATCATATGCAGGTTTCCGCTGGACGGATAGACGTTTGAGCCGCTGATGGGGTCAACGGTAGCGGTCAGACCAATCAGGATCATGTCCCAGTCAAAGGTCGCGACCAGCTGGGTAGCCAGAGCGTTGAAGTCCTTGGGGGT
>CAYTGY010000374.1:0-3545 GCA_964437265.1 uncultured Spirochaetaceae bacterium
GCCTCAAGAAGTCTCCACGCACATTATCGAAAGGGTCTCCGTGGACATCTCGTAGCGCCCTGTTCCCAAGTGTTACGCGACGTACTCATTTCCAACAACTTCCAGCAGGCCCTGTACTCGGATTGTACTCACAGCGACTCACAGGACGCTCTGACCGCCTCTCCTGCACCTACCCGCGCTTCTGATCCGAAGGCCCGGTGTAGAATGCCCATAGAGGGAGGAGGTCATGGACGAGTCGAGGTTCTACGACAGAGACAAGCTCTACGAAGAGGTCTGGGAAGAGGCGGTGGAGAAGGTCGCCAGGCGTTACGGCGTTTCCGGCGTCGCCCTCGCTAAGACGTGCCGGAAGCTCAGCGTTCCCCTCCCCGGACGAGGCTACTGGGCCAAGAAGCAGTACGGCAAAGCTCCAAGGAGGCCACCGCTTCCGGAGATGGAGAACCCTCCCAGAATCCGGCGCTACTCCTCCCCGCAGCCGGGGGTGGAAGAAGATGAGGACCACAGAGCACATCTCCTTCGGCCTGAGGTCTTCGAGCAAGCCGAGAAGCTCGCACAGGCCGAGAAGGATCCGAACAACGGCATCTCCGTACCCGGCCACGACGAGGCGCTTCACCCGATGGTCCAGATTCTGACCAGCAGGCACAAGAGAAAGCGTGAGGCGTTTCGGCAGGAGTGGTATCGGGAGCCGTACAACTCGAAGAAGATCGTGGACGGTCTCCTGGCACTGGAAGCCAGCGATGACCAACGCGACCGAGCATGTCGTATTCTCTCTGCACTCGTCACGGCTCTTGAGAACCGTGGGTACGCCGTGAAGTCCGAGTACTCCCGGTGGAGCGGCGGTCGCTCCTACGTCACCATTCTCGACCAACAGATCGGCTTCCGCCTGCGCGAACGCTACAAACGCCGCGACGTCACAAAGGAGGAGAAGGCAAAGGACAGCTACCTACGCTACGTGGACGAACCCAGCGGAATGCTCGTGTTTGAGATCACCAACGGCCACGGCTCGGGCCGAAGGAGGACGTGGCGAGACTCCAAGACGCGTGTACTCGAGAAGCTTCTCAACGACATCGTTGCCGAGATGATCCTGCACGCAGCGCATATGGTGGAGAACCACGCCCAGGCAGAGAAGCGCCACCAGGAGTGGGAGCGCGAGGAGGCGATTCGGAGGCGCAGACGATACGAGAATCTGAAGGAGGAAGTGAGAACAGGAAGACTCACTCGTGATGCCGAGACCTGGGAGTCATATACCCGATTGCAGAGCTACCTGGACGCCGCCGAACGCGAGATCCGGTCGCGGCACGATGGAGAATCCGACGCAGGCGAGGCCAGTGAGTGGCTCTCCTGGGCACGCGACTACGTGGAAGCACAGAACCCCTTGCGCGGCGAGCTCCCAACGCTCCATGTGAACGACCAGGACATCCGCGACGTGAACTCGACGTGGTACTACTCCGAACTGCCCAAGCTCAGGAAGGAGTCGGAAGAGAGCTCTCTCTGATCCTCCGTTCCGCTACCAGGAGTTGCGCTACGATTCGCTCCACCTGGGCGAGCCCCTCGGTAGGCTGCTTCATGCTTTGAATATTGTTCTTTGATGCAGTCAGGCTGCGCCGACTGAACGGGGAGCGGTCGGGCTTCACGAAATGCGCGATGATCAGGTCCAGATACGACCTCTGCTTGTGTCCGATGAAACCGTTCCCAGCAAGATCGAACATTTCGCGGAGCTCATCGTTTGTGAGCGCCCTCTCAAACTTGTCGCCGAAGTGACATGCGGCAACCGACGGGAGATCGTCCAGGAAACAACCGATCAGGTCGAAGCTCACAAGATCCCGAAGCATTTGCGGAAGAAGCTCGAAAGGAGCACCCCACCGGATGAGCCCAACCTCGTGCGGATCATACGCTCCCGGGGTTCCGCTACGTCTCGCGGCGACATAGGGTATCGTTCGCAGTTTGTACAGCTCAGGATCCAGGAAGTCGCGGAGCGCGGCAACCACCACGTCCCCGTAGCGGTCTTCCTCCGGTTGCACTTCTTCACCACTCTCCGGATCTATCAGGATCAGGGTTCCGGAACTGCCATGCGCGAGCAGCGATTCGCGAACCTGTTCCAGCGCCTTGATCCTCAAGGTGACGTCCGCCATTTCCTCAATCGTGGCCATGACTCGGCGGGTGTCGAAGTAGTACCGCTCTGAGAGCCGGTCCCACTCGATAACCCTGAAGAGACCCTCAATCTCGGCCCGGATGTTCAGAAGCTCGCGGCGCATCCCAGCATCGCCGCGTACTCGTGCGTCTTTCGCTTGTCCAGGCCCTACGGGTGCGCCTTCACAACGGCCTGCCACTGATCGCGAACCGACGCGTATGAGCGGAGCACTCCAACGATGGCCTGAGCCCGGCGTTGCGGGTCTTCGATGGCGTCAATGGACTGAACAGCTGCCCGATGACTGAAGCTCCACGTCCGCTGATTGCTGTACTCGCTCATTCTTCGGTCTCCTTCTCCTCCGGCGCTCGGCGAGCTCCTGATCACTCATCCCGGCAACCACGGGGTCGCCCTGCAGCTTCATTGTCACGATCGCATCCCGAAGTCCGTTCAGCACGTAACTCTTGGATAGCGGCGTGGACGGAGAGCGACCGTAGAACACAAGGGACTCCGGCTCGAAATCCGCAATGACCTTCTGCAGCGCCTCCTTCGCCTGCTCGGGAAGTGGGACGGCGCGAGATCTCCCATTCTTGGGAAGCTTGATGCCGTAGCCCTCTTCCCAGGAGTGTCGGATCACGATGTGGTCGTTGTGCACGTCGTCCACCATGAGTCCGCGTGCCTCGCCAATCCGGAGGCCGGTACAGAACGCGAGCAGATTCATGGTGTACACGCGTTAGTCGCGGAACGGACCCGGCCATTGAAGCAATGCTCGGATCTCCTCGTGGCGCACGCTCAAGGGCTCGACCGCCTTCGCCGGGTTATAGCGGAGCCAGCCCCGCCCGACTGCACCGTCCAGAAGGGTTCGCATTGTCTGAAGGAGCGTATTGACCGTGGCTGCCGAGAGGCCCTTCTCTTCTTCGAGCGAGAGGATCCAGGTGTCGATCTCAGCGGCCGTAATGTCGGATACGTGAGTGCTTCCCCACCGCGGGATGATGTGATTCCGGGTATTGGACTCGGCGACCCCGCGCTCTCGGACCTGTCCCGGATCTTCTCCATCTCCGCTTCCGCCCAGCGTACCGCGGCCGACCGAGACGTCTGACCAGAAGAACGTTCCTTCAGTGTCCGTCCGGTCTTCTGATCCAGGAAGCGAACGTAGAAGACCTTCTTACCCTTGCGAGTTTTTCGTTGAATGATGTGGTACGGCTCGTACCGTGTGTCCTGGTTCATGACTCACTCTTCCTCGGCCAACGTGAATCATGACGTGAGTCAGGGAGAAAAATCAACCCCTCCCGTAGGAGGGGTAAATCGTAAGTTGTTGTAGGAAAACAACTTGTGCCCGCAGAATAATGGGCGATGGCAGATTTGAACTGCCGACTTCTACCGTGTGAAGGTAGCACTCTCCCACTGAGTTAATCGCCCG
>CAYTGY010000375.1:0-3533 GCA_964437265.1 uncultured Spirochaetaceae bacterium
CCATGTCGTGGAGGATCCCGCCCACGTAGACATCGTCCAGAATATCCTTCTTTCTGGTGATGCTCCGCGCCAGATAGTATGCGTAGAACGCGGTGCGGTAGCTGTGCTCCCACAGTGCCTTCGTGTCCGGTCTGTCGGAGCCCAGCACCTTCTGGGTACCGTAGGAGTAGAGCAGGTTCTTGAGGCCGCGGAGTCCGACCAGTTTCACCGCTTCAACAATATTGTCCACTCGCTTCTGCAGTGCGTACGCCGCGGAGTTGACCTCTTTGAGCATATCCGCGGTCAACGATGGGTCAGTGCTGACCATACGGGCAATCTCAGAGATCTCCGCCTCCGGCTCGCTGATCTTCTGCTGGAGCAGGACGATGTTCTCCGGGAACCGTGGGAGACTATCAATCTCCTCAACCAGCTTCTCGCTGATGATGTCCAGATTGTCCGCACGGACCTTACCCATGGGGACAATCAGCCGCGCCACGGTCTCACCGTTTTGCACGTCAATATCGAACGCGTCCTCATCCAGGCCAATCTTCTTGAGCATCAGCACCAGGATGACAATACCCAGACCGGCGCCCTCCGAGTCATCCAGGACGGTCGCGAGCGCCTCCTCAAGCGAATCGAACGCACGTGAGCGTGCGATTCGGTCGAAGACGCGCATTTGCTCCTTGCGGGTAATCTCTGTGTTGTTGACCACGTAGAGGTGCAGGCTGTTTCCGCGGGTGCGGAAGATGATCTTCACGTAGAGGCCCGCTTCCTTCTGAAGCTGAAGGTAGTGGCTGATGTTGTCCAACGTCTCCTGCTTGAAGTGCTTCATCCCCTCCGAGTAGTCCTGGTCGTTCTCAATATCAAGACCGCGCTCCTGGAAGAAGACGCGCTTGGTATTCGCCTTTTTGCTGTTGACCGCCAGTTCCCGCAGACAGTACGCCAACGGGTCCTTGAGCCGCTCCTGCCCCATCTCTTGAAGGAACAGCGAAAGGATCTCTTCCAGGTACACCTCCGTCTCATGCGGCAGTGTGTACGTGGTAATCTTCAGCGGAATTGAGTTTCGTGCTGCCTGGACGACCTTTTCTGCTTCAATTCTGGGCATCACCCTACCACCATCGATTGCGGATCACTACGGAGTTCCCGGCCAGTATAATTTGGGCACCCCTGCTGTCAAGTAGTATGTCCCGGCCGGGGCCGTTCCGGCTACCTCTTCCTTCAGCCGCCGCCGTACTCTTTCACCTGGCGTGCCATTTGACGGAGTCGCCGCTCTATGATGGCGTTGAAGCTTCCCGTTTGATAGTCGCCCTTTGCCGTGCGAACGCCCGCCGGCATGCCGGTGAGGATCTCAATTCCGTCGTCGATTGTCTCAATTGCGTAGATATGGAACGTGCCCGACGCGACCGCTTCTTGAACCTCGCGGTTGAGGATCAGGTTGGGGATGTTCTGTCGCGGGATGATCACTCCCTGGTTTCCGGTGAGGCCCATCTTCCGGCTTACCTCAAAGAACCCCTCCACCTTCTCGCTGATTCCGCCTACAGGTTGTACCTGGCCCATCTGGTTCACCGAGCCGGTGACGGCGATCTCCTGGCGCAGGGGAGTCTCCGCGATCGCGGAGAGGATGACGTAGATCTCCGTGGAAGACGCGCTGTCTCCGTCCACCTCCACGTAGCTCTGCTCGAACGCCACGCTTGCCCGCACGGAGAGCGGGAAGTCACGGGCGTAGGTCGACTGCAGGAATCCCTCCAGGATGTAGATACCCTTGTCATGGATCTCTCCGGAGAGACCGCTCTCCCGCTCAATATTGATGATCCCCTCATCCCCCGGCGCCACGCGTGCGGTGATCAGAATGGGACGGGCGAAACTGTAGTATCCGCGGTCCACCACGGCCAAGCCGTTAATCCGGCCAACCGATCGACCGTCGACGGCCATGAGCAGCTCGCCGGAGAGGATCTGCTCATCGATCTTCTCCTCCGGCATATTGTACAGGAACGCGCGTTCAGCGAGAGCCCGCTCCACATCCGCGCGCGAGATGAGCTGCTGCTCCTCACGAGAGGCCCAATAGTCGGACTCCCGGATCAGATCCGCGATTCGGGAGAACTGCGTGGAGAGCTTGTTCCGAAACTCGCTGAGGCGGACGCCGTACTCAAGGATCTTGGCGATTCCGTCCGGCGCAAGGCGCCGCAGACCTTCGTCCTGACAGATCATCCGCATGAAGCCGATATACTGGCGCACGCTGCCGTCGTTGCGCTCCATGGTGCTGTCGAACTCCGCGGGAACCTTGAACAGCTTCTGGAACTCTTCATCCAAGTTGTAGAGCACGTCGTAGACCGACTCACTGCCCATCACAATGACTTTGACATCAACCTCAATAGGCTCCGGTTTTAGTGAGGGGCCGGCCGGGAACGGGCCCGGAACCGGCCGGATCTCAGCCCGATTGTCCTGCAGCGCCCGCTTGAGGTTATTCCACGTCTCCTCATCCGCGAGGATGTCCTCCGCTCTGAGGATCAGGAATCCGCCGGATGCGGCCAGGAGCGATCCCCCGCGGAGCATGGTGAAATTGCTGGTGCGATCCTGTGGTTCCCCGGTACTCTCCTGGCTGCCAAAGAGTTTCTGATAGTCCGGATGGCTCTCAAAGATGATGGGAACCCCGTGTGTACGCGAGTGATCCACCACCACATTCACCGTGTAGCGCCAGAGCGGAGGGGTCTCTTCCGGTTCTTTCTCCTCCAGCTCCGGTGAGAACCACGAGAGGTGGCGCAGAATGTCCTCAGCCAGGTCATCCAAGTAGGCGTGGATGCGGGCATCCGGGAACTCCAGCCGGATACGCGCCAGCTCCGACTCAATCTCCGGGCGAACCACGGAGACGCGCAACTCGTGCAGGCTCTCCTCTACCTGTGAGCGTTCTACTCGTAGCTCATGGAAGATCCGCTTCATCTCATCCATGTAGCGGTAGTACTTCTCCCGCACCTGATTCCAAACGTCTTCATGGAGCTCACCGCTCGAGACCCGGCGCTGTAGCTCGTCGAACGTGGCGCTTTCTCCCTCAATGATTGGGGCAATATCCGTCCGCTGCTCCTCCTCTTCGTCCACCTGGACGATCTCAAAGCCCTCCTGCTTGAGCTTCTGCTCGAACTCCGCGACCTTCTGTGTCTCCCGCCCCTCTGTCTGGAGCATCATCCGGTCGCGTTCGGAGGTGTAGCTGTGTCTGCTGGTGAGCGCGTTCAGGGCGCTGCGGATCGTGTCTACGATCTGCTCCAGCTCCGTGCGGAAGCCCGCACCTCTACCGGGGTCGAAGTACAGCACCTTGGGTCGGTCCGGTTCGTGGAAGTTGTGAACGAACGCGACGTCCCGCAGCTTCCTGCGGCGCGGCGAGTACTCCTTGAGCACGCGCATGATGGCGGTCCGCTTGCCGGTTCCGGCCAGTCCCGTGGCGAAGACATTGTAGCCTTTCGCACCAATATCGATTGCCATCTGTAAGGCACGGATTGCGCGAGGTTGACCGATGATCTCAAATGTAGCGGAACCGTCGTCGAGGGACTTGACCTCGCCTT
>CAYTGY010000376.1:0-3526 GCA_964437265.1 uncultured Spirochaetaceae bacterium
GCGCTGGCGGCGGCTCTCAGTTCATTGGTCGCCCAGCTTCGTAGCGAGGCGGAAATCATCATCTACGAACAGAACTTCGCCTGGTGAGCACATCCATGGGTACACGCAGAAAAGGCCGAATACTCGCAATGCAAGCGCTTTATGCGTGGGACATCTCCGGGTCCGACGTGTTGGAGAACGTCGAACTAGTCTCGGAGCCCGAGCTGCCGGCGGAGACCCGCGCATTCGCCGCGCTGCTGGCCCGGGGCGCAATTGACAATGTCACGTCTGTGGACGACGCAATTTCTCGAAACCTCCAACACTGGGAGATCGGGCGGCTTGCCCGAGTCGATCTTGCAATCTTGCGTTTGGCGTCATATGAGCTGATGCACCAACCGGCTACTCCGGCATCGGTTGCCATCGACGAGGCGGTCCACCTTGCAAAGGCTTTTGGCGCGGACGCATCCTTCCGTTTTGTCAATGGCGTACTAGATGCCATTCGACGTGAGTTGGGACGGTGAGCCGCCGGTTCGCGCTTTCAGTTGCCGTCCTCGCAGTTGCGATCGCCGCTGCCGCGGCAGCCGTCTTGTCTATTGGCTCCGCGCTCCTTGATCGCAGAGCCGACACGCCCGTGGTGCTTCAGGATATTGATAGGCTGCTCGCGTCTCCGCCCAGCGGTGCCCGGGACCGTCGCCTTGCCCGACTGCTCCGTCGTGCGGGAAGCACCCCGCCGTCCGCCGAGTTTGCTGCGTCAGTAGTCAAGCGAGCGCTGCAGATACTCCCGGGCCCCGGACGCTCGCCCCAGAACACACCGACAGAGGCGCGCCGGCAGGAGACCGCCTACGGCTCTATTGCTGCCCCAGCAAACGCGTACTCCGGCAACAGCATGGTTCGGCTACTCGCTGCGTACGCCGCCTATCGCGTCAATCGCCCGCTTGTGGTCCTTGGTTGGATCCACGGCGTTGCGGATTCTCCGGCAATTAGGTCGCTCGCGGTCTGGGCCGCATCGCAACTCACGGGGGCGGCGGGTAGAGCAACGTCGTGGTCACTTCCGCCAAAGTGGCGCGCGGCACAAGTAGAACGGGCATGGAACCTCTCACGGGTGCCCGCGGTAGCTGCGTGGAGCGCGCGTGCATGGTCTGCGGCCCACAAACCTGTACAAGCCGCGACTCTGGCCAAAGATGCCGGGCTTGCGGAAACGGCCCCATGGTTCGCGCTTCTGCTCTTCGCTGAGGCGGGGGAGGAGCAACTCGCGCTGGAGACCCTCCGCTCCCACCGCGCTGAGCTACCCGACCCGTCGGCCGCCGCGATGGTAGAGGCAGAGCTTCTTCTATCCGCAGGCCTAGATACGCCCGCTGCGGCGCAATACTTGGATGTGTGGGAGCAGGATGGCCGGCAGAGCGCGCTACTCAACCAC
The DNA here is from genome assembly GCA_964437265.1 of uncultured Spirochaetaceae bacterium. GTDB lineage: Bacteria > Spirochaetota > Spirochaetia > DSM-27196 > SLST01 > CAYTGY01. The sequence continues at coordinate 1,397 of CAYTGY010000376.1, forward strand.
GCCTGGGTAATGATCCGGAGCCCGGACCCGTCAGAGCGCCGTGCCGGCGCCCGTGCGCCGGCTCATGCCGCCGCGGATCACGCGGAGTTGGAGACGTTGGTAGTTCACGCGGCGGCCTATCTCACCCATCTGACCGGCCAATACCACCTTGTTCCTGCTACTCCATCAGACACCGGTGACCTCGCGCCCCTGGACCGCCTCACGGCTCTCAAGCTTAGCCGGGAGTTCGACCGTCGCGGGTACGATGCCGCGGTCTGGGCGCTTGCGCTCTCGGAGCCTGAGGTAGCGTTTGAGTACGCTGCTTGGTACTTCTATCGGTCCGGCAAGCTGGATGAGCTGCGGCGCCTCCTGGCCCTCACGCCGCATCAGCCCGGTGCGGCGTTCTACCGCGGCCTCATCGACTTTGAGGAGGAGTCGTGGGTAGCGGCTGCCGCTTCGTTTGAGCAAGCTCTTGAGCTCGACCCATCGTGGCACGCCGCCTACAATGCGGCGCTTGCGCGCATCAACGGCGGGGACCGAGCCCGGGCTCTGGAGCTGTTCGGCGTTGCTGATTCGCTTGCCGCGGGACTCCCCGCCGCCGTAGTTACCATTGCCGTCACCTGGGCCCGAACGTACGCCTCACTGGGCAGAGACCAGGACGCCGCGGCCGTGGTGCGAGGAGCTGAGCGACGGGTGCCGGACACGGACGCCATGCGCCTCCACAGCGCCACGGTTGAAACGGCAAGGTGATAATGGTACTTTCTACGCCAAGCGAGCGCGGTAGTGAAACTCAAGAGTCCCGCCCAAATTCAGACAATCAAAGCATCCGGTCAGATCCTCGCCCGGACACTCCAAGCGCTTCGAGACATGGCGCAGCCGGGCGTCCCGTTGAGCGATCTGGACGACGCGTGCCGAGCGATGTTGCAGGCCGAAGAGGCAACACCTGCATTCCTGGGATACATGGATTTCCCCGCTTCCGTATGCCTGTCAGTTAATGAGGAAGTCATTCATGGCATCCCGTCGCGGCGAAAGCTGCGACCCGGGGACGTCCTGAGCATAGACTTGGGCGTGGAGTACCAGGGCCTGATTAGTGATTCGGCAACCACCGTGGCGCTGCCTCCGGTCAAGCAGGAGGTGCAGCAGTTGCTGCAAGTCACCAAACAGGCTCTGGAACGCGGCATCCAAGCCGCACAGCCGGGAAAGCGCATACATGACATATCCCGCGCGGTATTCGACTACGTGAAATCGTTTGGCTACGGCGTTGTCCGGCCGTACTGTGGTCATGGAGTTGGATTCGGCGTCCACGAAGAGCCGCAGGTGCCCAACTATATCAGCCGGGGAGCCAACCCGCGCCTCAAACCCGGCCTTGTCATCGCCATTGAACCAATGATCACACTTGGAACCGACGATGTTGCACTGCTCGATGACGACTGGACGGTGGTAACCACCGACGGATCGATCTCCGCGCACTTTGAACATACCGTAGCAATCACCGCCGATGGACCGCTCAAGCTCACGGAGCTTGAGCCACAACAGATAGGGAAGGAACCGCATGAGAATGAACGACCATAGACTTGCATTGTTCTCGCGGGTGGTACTGGTTGTAGCGGCAATTGTCGTTGCCATACCGTTGCTTCTGACAACGTGCTCCACCAGCACTCCGCAGGGATCGCCAAGCTCACAGACGCCGCCCGCGCAGACCACGGCCACGATCGCGGGACTGCACGATCTGCAATCGTCATTTCGTCGCATCGCTGAGACCGTGCTGCCGTCAGTGGTACGAGTGGATGTTCAGGAGCGCGTAACCAGCGACGGTGAGATCCCGTTCTTTGGCTTCGACTTCTTCTTTGGCAACCCTGATGAAGACGAGCAACGCGAGTTCGAGCAACAAGGCACCGGCTCAGGTGTGATCATCGAGCGCAACGGAAACCAATACTACGTGGTCACGAACAGCCACGTGGTGGCCGCTGCGGACACGATCCAGATCATACTGGACGACGGTACGGATTTCGATGCACAGCTAATCGGTACCGACCCAAGGCGAGATCTGGCGGTAGTCTCGTTTCAGTCACGCGAGGACATTCCCGTCGCGGTGTCCGGCGACTCGAGTGCGCTGCGTGTCGGTGACTGGGTGGTTGGCATTGGTAGTCC
>CAYTGY010000377.1:0-3524 GCA_964437265.1 uncultured Spirochaetaceae bacterium
CGTTGAACGACACCATCGTCATCTTTGACCGCATCCGTGAGAACGAAAAGGTGATGCGGGAGAGCAACCTGGAGACCATTATCAATACCAGCGTCAGCCAGAGCCTGTCGCGGACGCTCATCACGTCGCTCACCAAACTCTTGGCGGTGTTGGCTATTTTCATCTTTGCAACCGGTACCGTCCAGACCTTCGCATTGAACCTGATCGTGGGTGTGGTGATTGGTACCTACTCCTCAGTGTTCGTCGCCTCTCCGGTGCTGTTGGGGCTTCGGCGTGGACGTCGTAAGCGGGCAACGGTGAAGCAGGTGACGAAGGCCGGCGGCGAAGTGACTGATCGTCACAAGGAAGAGGCCAAGAGCGCTCGCCCCGCGGATGAAGCAAAGGTAAAGGTCCCGGACGCGGGCAAAGTTCTCCAGGAGCTCGGCAGGAAGAAGGCGGGTTCCGGCAAGAACGTGCCACGTTCCAAACGGAAGAAGAAGTAGAACCCGGCAGCCGGTCTGGTGCGTCGTAGCGCGGCGAGTGCACGACGTGCCGGATCGTGGTGCGCAGACAAGGTGGAGCGGTAGGCCTATGGCGCGAACCATTGGGTTTCTTATCTACGTTGTTGTGCACGTCGCCTTTACCGCGGTGGCGTACATACCGTTCCTGGTGATCCGCACGCTGACCCGGTCCCGTCTGTCCTATGCCTATCTCACGTGGTTTTCCCGCGTCTGGTCTCGGATTCTGCTGCGGTTTGCCGGCGCGCGTGTAACGGTGCTCGGACTTAACCTGCTGCCTGTGCACAACCGGATTTGTCTGATCTCCAACCACCAGAGTTTTGCGGATATTCCGCTGCTCCAAGGGTACATTGACCGGCCGCTCGGGTTTCTGGCAAAGGCGGAGCTCCAAAGAGTGCCCCTGCTCAGCAGATGGATGCGGGCCTACAATTGCGTGTTCATCCGCCGCGGGAAGATCCGCGGCGCGAGGAGGACCATAGAGCGTGCCGCGGCCGTTATCCGCTCCGGGACGCCGCTTCTGGTGTTTCCTGAAGGGATGCGTAACAAGGGCGGCCCCATGCGGCGGTTCAAGTCGGGATCGCTTCGCATTGCGTACCTGGCGGAGGCCACTATTGTCCCGGTTACCCTAGATGGCGTGGCGGGGCTTCTGGAGGAACGGGGCTACGTCCACGCAGCAAAGGTCACGCTCACCGTGCATCCGCCGCTGGCACCCTCCGAATACGCCGCCCTCTCATCCCCGCAACTCGCGGATCAGCTCCAGAAGCAGATCGGTTCAGCTCTCTCCGGAGGCGGACTGGTGCGGGACCGCTAGATTGGAAACCAGTACCGCTCACCCCAGACGTCAATGAAGAAGTCCATCACCGCGGGCCACGTTGGGGGTTGGAGCTGCTCTTCCCACACCCCCAGCTGCGCGCGGAGATCCTGAACCACGTCCGGCCTCGCCGCCGCCCGGTCTTCCTGCTCCCGCGGATCCTCGTCCAGGTTGAAGAGGCGCGCCAGATCACGATTGGCGTCGTACAGCAGCTTCCAGGGGCCGCTGCGGGCGGCGTAGACAGTGTCCCCGCGCCAGAAGAGCGTTTGGTGCGGAGGTACGTCGCGCCGGGACGTCGGGTAGCCGCCTCAACGGTGGCAAAGAGGTCCAGCAGTGAGACCGGCGAACGGTAGACCGAGCCCGGCGGTATCTGTCCGGGGTAGCGAATCATCATGGGAACGGCGACCCCACCGTTGTCACTCGCAAAGATGACCAAGGTGTGGTCGGCAATCTGGTTCTGCTCCAGGGCGTCCAGGATCCGACCAACGGCTACGTTTAGTGCGGCAACCATGGCGTAGTAGGTTCGATGGAGCGGGTTGGAGACGTGGGAAAGTTGGTCCCACTCCTCGCGTGGTGCTTGAAGCGGCGTGTGGGGTGCACTGAACGGCACGTAGAGGAAGAACGGCTGTTCCGCTTCAGCATTTCGGTCGATGTAGGCAGCCGCGCGGTCGGCTATCGCGCTGGTGAGATACTCTTCTTCGGTGACCTCACGGTCATTGTGCACAATCGCGCTCGCGCCGTCGCGGCCTCGCGACCACATGTGGCGGTCACTGAAGTCGTCAATGGGGGTGTTGACCACATCCGGATCATCGGTTGGGGCGTAGAGGCTGAACGCCTCGTAGAAGCCCCAGTGCTCGTCAAACCCACGCTCCAGCGGGCTGAACCGCAGATCATATCCCAGGTGCCACTTGCCCAAGGCGGCGGTGGCGTAGCCGCGCGAGCGCAATAGCTCAGCTATTGTGAGCTCGGCGGCCGGCAGTCCCTGGTCCCGTAGGTCGCGTCTGCGCGGGATTGGTCCCGGGCGGAGCGGGACCATGGGCTCGGTGTTTACAATGTAGCGGAACGCCAAGTACTCAAGGCGAGTCCGCGCGTAGCGGTCGTGTGGTTGCATCTCGAATCCGTAGCGTTGCTGGTATCTGCCGGTCAACAATGCGGCGCGGGACGGCGCGCAGATGGCGGAGGTGCAGGAAGCATCGGTGAAGAGAACGCCGTCGCCGCCAATGGAATCGATGTTGGGTGTGAGGCGGAGCTCACGCTCGCCGTAGATCCCCACCTCCGAAGGAGGAAGGTCATCCGCAAGGATGAGCACCACGTTGGGCAACGGTTCAGCCGGCGACGGCGCATGCGTCCGTGAGGCAGCCAGAAACGCCTGCTTCTTCTCCACCGCCTCGTGATCCGTGGCGACGGCCCATCGACGGCTTCCGAGCGGCCAGAGCAGGTATCCCATGCCCACAATCAGCGCCACAGCCAGAGCGGTTAGGACGGGTTTGCGTCCTCACATGTCCGGCATCATGCCCGGAGGCCACGGTGCCCGGCAAGTGCGCAGGCAGCACGTTTTGAGCATTGCGGGGTATCCGCACAGAGGAACACCATGGCGTCGCAGCTCAATGAGAACCATCCGGGGGCTGGAATCCGGGCCACGCGTGCGCACATCGGCCCAAGATGTAGTATTCTACGACGCATGGATGTAGCTTCAACCGCCGCCCTCCTCAGTGCCAAGAACGGCTTCATCTGCGACATGGACGGCGTGATCTACCACGGAAATCGATTGCTTCCCGGCGCGCGGGAGTTGGTGGATTGGTTTTACCAGCATGAGAAGCGGTTTCTCTTTCTCACCAACGCCAGCGAGCGGAGCCCCAAGGAGCTTCAACAGAAGCTGAAACGCCTGGGTATCGACGTATCTGAAGAGCACTTCTATACAAGCGCGCTCGCGACCGCCGGCTTCCTGGCAAGTCAGGCGCCCGGAGGCAGCGCATTTGTCATTGGTGAGGCGGGGCTCATCAATGCGTTGTACAACGCCGGGATCTCAATGAACGACGTGAACCCGGATTACGTTGTGGTTGGGGAGAGCCCCGGCTACAGCTACGCCACCGTTGAGAAGGCAATCAACCTGGTTCACGCCGGTGCCCGGCTGATTGGCACCAACCCTGACCTTACCGGCCCGGGTGAGCACGGTATTGTTCCCGGCACCGGGAGTCTGATCGCGCCCATTGAGT
>CAYTGY010000378.1:0-3515 GCA_964437265.1 uncultured Spirochaetaceae bacterium
ACCAGCTTGAGCGCAATACGGTCAGCGACGATTGAGCTGTTGCCGTGGGCGATGTTCGCAAAGGGCCCTGCATGCACAAACGCGGGCGTACCTTCGATTGTCTGCATCAGGTTTGGCATGACGGCGTCCTTCATGAGCACCGCGAGCGCACCGCTCACCCCCAAATCGTCGGCGGTCACCGGCGTTCCAGACCGGCTCATGCCAACCACCATCCGCCCAAAGCGCTCGCGCATATCCAGCGCATCACTTGCCAGTGCCAGAATGGCCATGATCTCGCTCGCCACGGTGATATCGAATCCGGTCTCACGCTCGAACTTCTCGTTGTCGCCTTTGCCGATAGTGATCGCGCGGAGGTAGCGGTCGCTGGTGTCTATCACCCGTCGCCAGGTGACCGTCTCCGGATCGATGTCCAGGCGGACGAACCTCGATACGTCCTCAGGCGTGAGTTTCTCCGGATCGCGCTCAGCGATCCCCAACTTCTCCAGCCGCCTGATCATCACCGGAGAGAATGGGCGCGAACCGTCGCTCTGCTCTGGGCAGAGATGCCCAAAGAGGCGCTCATCCGACTGGTACGACTCGTGGTGCATACGCGCGTCGATCGCCGCGGCAAGAAGGTTGTTCGCGGCGGTGATGGCGTGGATGTCTCCGGTGAGGTGGAGGTTGAACTCCTCCATGGGGATGATCTGGCTGTACCCACCGCCTGCCGCCCCGCCCTTGATGCCAAAGGTGGGGCCCTGGCTGGGCTGGCGGATGCATGTGAAGACCCTCTTCCCCAGGTGTGCGCCGAGCGCCTGTGAGAGCCCGACGGTGGTGGTGGTCTTGCCCTCACCAAGCGGCGTCGGGGTGACCGCGGTGACTACCACGTAGTGACCGTTCGGCGCATCGTGAAGCCGTTCGAGCACCGAGAGGCGTATCTTCGCCTTGGAACGCCCGTAACGCTCGAGCTCCTCGCGCGTGATCCCGGCCTCTTCCGCGACCGTTCCGATGTCGAGCGCCTCGGCGGCCTGTGAGATGTCCAGGTCCGCCGGAACCGGGTGTTGCAGGTTGGTCAGTTTGTGTGCCATGTGTTCCCCCGCTCCCAGCATAGGCCGCGCGGCTGGAGTCCGCAAGCGGCTGCCACCGGCTGGGTGGGTAGGAGAGCCCGCCACGCCTGCGCTTGACCACCGCCGATCCTGGTCTACAATGAACGGCATCGGAGGCTCACCGTGAAGAAGCTGCTGAAGGTGGCTGCCATTGTGGCAGCCGTCGTCGCCGTGGTAGTCGTAGCCGCCCTGCTCATCGGTCCGGATAAGCGGCGTCTTGATGATGAGGTCCGGGCCGCATCGGGCTCGCAATTTGTCCAGCTCTCAGAAGGCCAGACCGAATATGAGATCGCCGGACCGGAGACAGGGACACCGGTAGTGCTGGTTCATGGCCTTTCGGTGCCGATGTTCGACTGGGACCGGCAGTTCAGCGAGCTAGCCGACGCCGGCTTTCGCGTGGTCCGCTACAACCAGTACGGTCGCGGGCTCTCCGACCGGCCCCGCGGAGCGTATGACCTTGAGCGCTACGTTGAGCAGCTAAACGATCTCGTGGACGGCGTAGGGCTGGGGCGGGTTCACCTGGTAGCCCACTCGATGGGCGGGGCAGTCGCCGCCGGCTTTGCCGCGTGGTATCCGGAGAAGGTGGACCGGACGGTGCTCATTGCCCCTGCGCTGCACATGGCGGACGGCAATACGGGGATCACGTTGGTCCGAATCCCCGTGCTGGGAGATTTCGCCGCCAAAGTGATTGTTCCTTCGAGCTTTGCCTCACGCGCAGAGTCGCTCTTTGCGAACGCCGGGGTCCCGGAGGCTGACGCCTACGCCGTCGCGTTCGGCGAGCAGATGCGGTACCGCGGTTTCACCCGCTCGGTAAAGGCGCTATTCCGTGGCGACGTGGTTGACGACCTTTCGGCGGTTTACGAGCAGTTGGACAGCAACCGAATCTTGCTCATTCGCGGCACCAAAGACGAGTCGATCCCCGCAGAGCATTTCGCCAAGCTAGCGCGGATCCTCCCCGGGATGGAGCGCGTCGAGATGGCCGGTGTTGGGCACATGCCCAACATGCAGGTGGCAGATCAGGTGAACGAGCTCATCGTGGCGTTTCTGGGACGGTAGGAGCGTCCGGACGCCGTGCTCCGTTCAACACACCCATAGCATCGCGTTGAGACAACAGCGACCGATTTCCGTCGTCACCGTGTGAGCACGCTCCGCCTACAACCGCACCATTGCTCATTCGATCAGCACAAAAACTCTATTTTTTGCTATAGACCATTTACAAATGAAAAATCGCGAACTACAATTAAAGTACAAATCTCTTATTAGGAGCGAGCCATGTTCCGAAACCTAACCGTCGCAGCAAAGATCACACTCGGGTTCTCCTTGGTGGTCGCACTGTTGCTTGTTGTTGGAGTTGTGAGCTTCACCGCGCTGAACACCGCGGCCACCGGGTCAGCGACGTATCAGGAGCTTGCCGAGGACACCAATCTGGCCGGCCGACTGCAGGCGCATATGCTGATGGTCCGAATGAACGTCAAGGACTTCATCCTACGCGGGACACAAGCGGAGATCGACCAGTTCAACAGCTACTTCGATACCATGAACGAGTTCATGGATGAAGCACAGGTTGCGATCCAGGACCCGGAACGGGCCGCGCTCATTGATAGCGCGGATGAGCTGGTGACGCAGTACGGTGAGGCATTTGTGCGAGCCACCGAAGATCAGGCCGTACGAGATAGGATGGTGCTCAATACGCTTGATGTTGCCGGCCCGGAGATGGAGCGGAAGCTCACTCAGATCCTGGAGTCGGCAAACGCGGACGGAGATATGGTCGCGGCCTACCAATCGGCACTGGCTCTGCGGAATCTGCTGCTGGGCCGACTCTATATGGCGAAGTTCCTGGACACCAACGCCCAGTCTGACGTGGACCGGGTACATGCGGAGTTTGGCGATATGGAGACCGAGCTGGCCGAGCTTGAACGGGAGCTGACCAACCCAACGCGCCGTCAGCTGCTGGCTGAGACACAGGGGCTCATCAGCACCTACACCACCGCGTTCCAGACCATGGTGGACGCAATCTATGACCGCAACGATGTGGTGACCAATACCCTTGACGTTCTGGGACCGGAGATTGCAGCCGAGATCGAAGAGGTGAAGCTTGACGTCATGAATGACCAGGCGGTTCTGGGGACGGAGCTCCAACGCTCGAACGACCGGGCGGTCTTGCTGATTGTCATGGTCGCTGCTGCCGCGGCAGTGATTGCCGTCATCATCGCGCTGGTGATCATCCGGGGGATTCTGATGCAGCTAGGCAAGGACCCGGCAATCATCCAGAAGATCGCTGAGGCGATCGCTCAGGGAGACCTCACGCTGGAGTTCGATACCGACGCCAAGAGTATGCGCGGCGTGTATGCCAGCATGGCTGAGATGACCCAGGAGCTCTAGCTAATCGCGGGTGCGATCGCGGAATCAAGCGCAAACGTGGCGGCCGGTTCG
>CAYTGY010000379.1:0-3509 GCA_964437265.1 uncultured Spirochaetaceae bacterium
GTGGCGCAGATCTATCTGGAGGCGGTTCGGAACACGCCGCTGTTGATCCAGCTGTTCCTGATCTACTTTGTGGTTGCGCCGGTTATTGGGCTTTCGCCGTTCTGGTCCGCGGTGCTGGCATTGAGTCTCTTTGAGGGAGCCTACGCGTCTGAGATGATCCGGGGAGCCATTGTCTCCCTACCGCGGCACCAGTGGGAGTCGTCCTACAGTCTGGGACTAACCGGTGCGGACACCTACCGGTTTGTGATTCTTCCCCAGGCTGCGCGCCGCATCCTTCCCGCGCTCACCGGTCAGGCTGTGTCCCTGGTCAAGGACTCCGCGTTGGTCAGCACCATCGCAATCTCAGACCTCACCATGAACGGGTCAGCCACCGTATCCAACACCTTTCTCACCTTTGAGATCTGGTTCACCGTTGCCGCCATCTATCTGGTGCTCAACGGATTGCTCTCGCTATCCTCGCATCTGCTCGAGGCACGGCTACGGATTGGCTCATGAGTGCAGACGTGATCATCTCCGCGCACAACATCTCCAAGAGGTTCCCCGGCGGTATTCAGGCGGTGCAGCAGGTCAGCATGAGTATCCACCGTTCAGAGGTGGTGTGTGTCGTAGGCCCATCCGGTAGCGGCAAGTCCACGCTGTTGCGGTGCCTCAACGGACTGGAGCAGATCGACTCCGGATCGATTGTTGTTGACGGCATCCCGCTGGACGATCGCCGAGCGAACCGCGACGAGATCCGGCGCGAGGTGGGGATGGTGTTCCAGTCGTTCAACCTCTTCCCGCACATGACGGTCCGCCGCAATATTGCGCTGGCACAGCGCCGCGTGCGGAAGCGGACTACGGCTGAGGCGGATGCGGTTGCTCAGGCGCTGCTTGCCAAAGTCGGCATTGCGGAGAAGATCGACGCGTATCCAGGGCAACTCTCCGGCGGGCAGCAGCAACGGGTGGCCATTGCGCGAGCGCTGGCAATGGGACCAAAGGTGATGCTCTTTGATGAGGCGACCAGTGCGCTTGATCCGGAGATGATCGGCGAGGTGCTCGCGGTCATGCGCGACCTGGCGAATGAGGGTATGACCATGGTCGTGGTGACCCACGAAATGGGATTCGCGCGCGAAGTGGGTGACCGGGTTGCGTTTATGGATGAGGGGTCGCTCCTGGAGTTGACCGATGCTGGGCGATTCTTTGCCGGCCCCACGGAAGACCGTGCGCGGGAGTTTCTGAGCAAGGTGTTGTGACCGGCCGCGGAGTCGTTGCTATTCCCGCGCCGGCGCCTTGAAGCATATCACGTAATGAGGAGTGACGATGAACGGAAGGATAGCCGGGTTGTTGAGTGTGGTGGTTGGGATGCTCCTGCTCCTGTCCTCGTGTGGTGGAGCACCGGGCGAGGCCCAGGGCGACGCGGAGGTGAGCACCAGCCTCCTGGATGAGATTGTGAGACGCGGAACCCTCCGTGTGGGCATGTCGACGTTTGTCCCGTGGGCCATGCAGGATAAGGACGGAGAGCTGATTGGATTCGAGATCGATGTGGCAACTCGCCTTGCCCAGGATATGGACGTTGATGTGGAGTTTGTGCCCACGCAGTGGTCCGGCATCATCCCGGCGCTCCTGACCGGTCGGTTCGACGTGATCATCGGCGGCATGGGCATTCGGCCGGACCGAGGTCTAAGGGTGAACTTCTCTATCCCGTATGACTACTCCGGCATGTCAATCGCCGCGAACGCGCGGACCGCTGCGGGCCTGGACACACTGGAGGCATTCAACCGGCCGGAGATCACCGTCGCTGCCCGGATTGGGACCACTGCGGCGGACGCGGCGCAGAAGTACCTGCCGGAGGCGGAGCTCCGGCTCTTTGAGCAGGAGACCCAGGCGGTACAAGAGGTGCTCAACGGGAGCGCAGATGCGGTTATTGCCTCGGCCCCGCTTCCCGCGTATTTGGTCATAGACAATCCGGAGACACTGTACCTTCCCTTGGATGGGACGTTTACCCGGGAACCAATCGGCTTCGCACTGCCCAAGGCAGATGTGGATCTGCTCAATTACTTCAACAGCTGGATCCGGGTGGTAGATGCGGAGGGGTGGCTGGCAGAACGTAAGCACTACTGGTTCGGCACCCGGGACTGGGCGGACCGTATTGAGTAGTATTCCGGGATCACGGCGGCGGCGGTTCACCACACTCGACGTCATTGTCCTGGGTGTGATCGCCGTGGCCGTGGTCCTGGTGGTCAGACGGGTTCGGTTCGGGCTTGTCTACGAGTGGGAGTGGTCGGTCATCCCACAGTACCTACTCAGGCGACAGGCGGACTCGGGTCGCATTACGTCGGGGGTGCTGCTTCAGGGGCTGTTCACCACGCTGCGACTTGCCGTCTGGTCGTCGGTGGGCGCGCTGGTGATTGGCGGTGTTGTGGGCGTGCTCCGCGTCAGCGGCAGCCCCTCATGGCGTGCTGCCGGGCGGGTCTATGTGGGACTGGTTCGTAACACGCCCCCGCTGGTGCTTGTGTTTATCTTCTTCTACTTCATTGGCAACCAAGTCACCGCCGCGCTGGGCATAGATACGTGGGTGCGGTCCGCAGGACCATCCACCCAAGCGGTGATCACCGCGCTCTTCTCTCCGCCGGCGCGCTTCGCTGAGTTTCTCTCCGCGGTCATGACGCTCGCGGTGTACGAGGGTGCCTACGTTGCGGAGATCATCCGGTCAGGTATCCAGTCCGTGGAGCAGGGGCAGCGCCAGGCCGCGTACGCGTTGGGTCTGAGCCAAGCGGATCAGTACCGGTTTGTGATTCTTCCCCAGGCGCTGCGCACCATTACCCCAGCGTTATCCGGGCAGTTCATCTCCGCCGTGAAGGACTCCGCCATTGTGGCCGTCATCTCCGTCCAGGAGCTCACCTTCCGCGGACTGGAGCTCATGTCCGCAACCTATCGTACCTTTGAGGTCTGGCTGACCATCACCGCCCTGTACCTGATCCTCACGGGCAGCCTCTCCGCGCTCGCTCGTCTGGTGGAACGGCGAATGCGGCGGTAAGGCTACTGGGCAGAAAGCTCATCCACCACCCACGCCAAAAGCGGGTCCGGTTCTTCCATGAACGGAGCGAGTTTCTCGCCCCGCGCCGGATAGTCGGGCCGAATGCCTCTCCGCAGCTCTTCGCTGAGTGACATCCCCTCCGCAACTTCGGGTCCGTAGATCATCCTTGTGGAGACGCCACCGGCCCATCCGGTGCGAGACAGCCTGATCGGGATTCGGGCACCGAATGACGAGACTGCACCGCCCGTCTCTTCACCCCAGATGCTGCCCAAACGGTAGTACTTCACCGCAGCCGCGATCTCTACGGCCGCGGAATACGTGCCGGGCCCAATCAGGAGATGAACAGTGCCCGAGTAGAACGGATCGCTCCTGGCGTCTACATACTCTCGCTCGACGGTGGTGAGGACCCCCTGCTCCGGGAGCTCTTCCGGGTTGCTCCTACGTGCCAGCAGGTCCTGCGACCACCGCGTGGTCACCGAGCGGCTGAAGCGGT
>CAYTGY010000380.1:0-3491 GCA_964437265.1 uncultured Spirochaetaceae bacterium
CTACTCTGCCGATCTTGCCACCGGCAGGCTCCACGAGGAACAACGGCTGCATCCGGAGACGCCCTATCACGTCTATCCCCGAATGCTTGCGTTTGACGATGGCCGCCGGTTCCTGCTGAACCGCGACGCGATGGACTGGCGTGACCCCGAGGTTGGGATCTGGCTCCTTGACTCACCGGGTGGACGACTGCGGAAGCTGGTTGCGGCGCAGCCGGAACCGTTGGCCGTGCCGTGGCTGCTCGAGCTCGACCGGCCTGGCCGCTCGTTTCTGTTCTACTACGTGTATCGCAATGCGATGCCCACGGTCGCACGCTTCAGCAGATATGACCTGGAATCCGGGGAGATCACCCCGGTCGATCCGGCGGAACTCCCGGGTGAGCGGACCACGATCAACGCGACCTTCTCACCCGACGGTCAGGCGATGCTCTATGCGGTAAGCGAGCGACGCGAGGGAGGCGGCATCCGATTCCTGTTGTATCTGCGCACCCTCGCCTCCGATGATCCGGTGCTCCTGTTGGAAACGGACCAGCCGATGGGGGTCTACGACTCCCCCATCTCCGCATACTCGCGCGCACTCCAGTGGGCGGAGCGCAACCGGGTGCTGGTCCGAATTGGCGAGGAGGATCACCTGCTGGTGATTGGGCAGTAGTGGCGCTCCAGGCGGAAATCTCACGCCTTGTCGCGGTCCAGACGTGCAGCGTGCATGACCCTGTTGCGGCCGGCTTCTTTCTTTGCGTAGAGCGTGACGATTCCGAAACTCATCGTCACCTGCCGTTGGGATCAGCGGTGTTCCTCAACCGCCTGTCTGCACCGTTGCATGATCTCAAGGGCCTCATCTCCCCCACCGTGGCCAAAGGAATCGCTCATGATTCTGGGCGACGAAGCTGCCATACCGTCCTCCGTTGGCAAGAACGATAGCATCGGGTCCGCCCAGTGCCCATGACCCGAACGGATTACATCTCCGCGAGACACTCCGCGACCTGGTCTACCACGAAGTCGACGGTCGCCCGCGTTGCGATCAGCGGGAGCTTGGTGAGAGCGATGGGCAGACTCTGTGTCTTGTACGACTGAGCACTGATATCAATCCCGCGGGCATTCATGAGCTTCACAAAACGCCCGGCTTTGTCGTGATCCGGGAATGCGATCCCGCAGAGGTGCCGGAGCCCTTCGACCCCGGTGGTGTGCCGGTCAAACCGTGACGCAACCTCGCGAAGACGGCGCTCGTAGTAGTCGCCAATCGCGCGGATCGCATGACCGTTCTCCTGGACGAACTCCATTGAGATAAGGTAGTAGAGTGAGGCGATCTCTTCCTGACCGTTGGTAACCAGCGCACCAAACTGCGAGAGACGGTCCATAGCTGCCGTGGTGACGATGCGCGACGCGGGAGCGTTGCCGGCGGGGAACCCCTTACCCATGGCTACAAAGTCCGGACGCAGCCCGTATTCTCTGAAAAGGAAGTACGCAGGCGACCAGACGCAGGACTGGATCTCATCAACCATAACGGGAATGTCGTGCTCATGGGCAACCGCATACGCCTCTTGGAGAAACTCCGGGGAGAGCAGCTTGCCGCCGTAGTTCATGAGCACGATCTCATGGAAGAACCCGGCTACCTTGTACCGACCGTGGTCAAAGGAGTCCACAACCTCCTGAAACGAATCGATGTCGTTGATGCCGACCGGGCGCACGACGTAGAGCCCGCTTTTCTCCATCCGGTTCTGCAGATCAGGCCAGAGCCCGCGAAGCAGCTGCGTCAGGATGGTGGTTCCATGGTAGTTCGCGCTGATGCCTCCTTCCTGGTCGCCCATCACCATGAACACCGGGACTCGTCCGGCGTACTCGGGCTCCGGCTGATCCTCCTCCACGGCGTAGAACCGTGAGAGCATCATCTTGAGCCCGGCCTCCACGGCCAGACTGCCGGTTTCCAGGTTGATGACGCGGTTGAGCACATGTGACTCCGTAGATCGGAGGACCTGATCAAGGGCACCGGTATCATCCGCCGACATACCGTTGCACGCTGCCACCAGGCGGCGCTCCAGTGTCCGGGTCACATACCCGCGGGTGTTGTTGTGGGTGACATTATCAAGACCAAGCCGAGTCGCGAGGGCGGCCAACTTCAGGCCGGGAAATCTATGACCCAGCGATGCATGATAGTGCTCGCTCTTGGTGATCAGATAGCCCTTGCCGTCCTGCCCAACTCGGACACACCCTAACGCGTTGATGGGCGCCATGTGCGGCTTGAACGCACGCGCATACGCTTCAGTTGGCGCGCCGGTACAATCGCTCCGTACCGGTTGGGTGATCTGCTTACCGACCGACCCCAGCAACGCGTCCGCCCGGTCCGCAAACTCCTGCGGAAAAAAGTCCACGGGTGAGGCGGCCAGCGCCATCAATTCCGCCTGATCCTCTCCGGTCAGCACCGCAGCAGCGCCGGCTACAGCGTCAAGGAAGTCACTGCCCAACAGGTCCGCCAGAGACCGCCGCACGTTCGCAAGGTCCACGTTCTGCGTCTGTGAAGCTCCTGACGTCCCACTGCGCTGTCTGCTGATCATGTAGCGCATTATACGACTAGTTTTGGTGCATTGCAAGCATATTTGTGATTGTACCAATCACTATTCCGCATATTTCACGCATCAAGATGCTGCCGAGCTGAGGCGTGATGCACCGCCGTGCCGGTGTCCACGTCAATGAGGACGGTATCCGGCGCGGCAAGCGTGAGGGTGCGTGTTCCTCCGTTTGGCAGCGTGATTGTCCGCACTCCTCCCGTTGCGGTGTGTAGACACAAGAGGCCCAGACCAATGCAGTAACTATCTCCCGGTGGCCCGTAGAGATGAACACCGGCCCGGGCGAACACGGTTGCCAAGAATCCCGGGTCGGCTGGAGGCAGCGAACAGTACCAGACGTGAGCGCTGTTACCGCCACGCGACGCGACTCCGGCAAGACCGGTAGCCTCACCGCTAACGGTCAGGCTACCGTGCTCGGCTACCCCGGAATCCACTCGAACGCCGGCGAGCGGCCGTACGCCCTCCCCCACGCTCCACGTTGCGGTCACTCGTTCTCCCCCGGCCCCCTGGAGCAGCGCAGCCACTTCCGCATGGCCGGCTTCACGCACCGCCTCGAGCCGCATACCCACCACTTCCGCCACGCGCGCCAGGCTGTTCGATGCACCGTCGGTGTACCCGGGCAGGTACGAGTACAGCAACGTGACGCCGCTGCGCTCGAGCTCCGCAAGCGTGCGCCGGCGCTCGTCGGTGAGCAGCCAGGCGTTTGCCACCACGACTGCCCGGTAGCGGTCCGGGTCGATGCGGCCTAGATCGCTCAAGTGGTACATGTCGACCGCCGCCCCTGACTGAAGGAGCGCCAGCGAAAGCGCGTCGTGCGCGCAGTCGGTGAGCTCGCCGACCCGCCCGTCCGCGCTGAGGTGGTAGAACACCTCGGTGTCGAACACCGCCGCAACATCCGCGCTGTGGCCCACCAAGCTATGCCAGCGCGGC
>CAYTGY010000381.1:0-1210 GCA_964437265.1 uncultured Spirochaetaceae bacterium
GCGACGTCGGTGTGCTTTGCCTGCAGGTCCACTATGTAGACGTCGAAGTTGCCCAGCCGCCCTTCCTCCCACGCCACCACGTCATAGTCTTCACGGTAGGTGGAGCGGTCCAGGTCTGCGTTCTGTGCGTCCGAGCTCTGGATGTTTTCCCGAATGGTGGTGCGCTCGAATTGGCGGCTCTGCGGGTCGTAGAACCAGACGTTCTCGTCCACCTGGAGGTAGCCTTGGCCTCGCTGCACTTCGGGCTGCAGGATGAGAATCAGGAACTGATCGGTGACATCGCGACGGAAGAGTCGTGCCTGCGTCACTTCTCGTTCCTCGCCCGGCTTCTCTGAGATGATGGTGTAAACCGCGGAGAAGTCGGTGTCGGAGAAGTTCCCTATGGCATCAATCTCCGCAAGAATGGCGTCAAAATCAGGCTCAACCGCGGCGCCCACCGGCGTCACGGCTGCGGACAGGAGAGTCAGGGCGAATAGTGCCCGGACTCGATGTAGTGATCTCATAGTTGCCTCGCTCGGGGATCCCCCGCGGGATCCCGGTGGTATCTGTGACATACGCAGAAGATAGCGCAGCTATGCCGTGGAGCGCAGTGCATCCACCGGCGGAAGCAGCGCCGCCTTCCTACTCGGAAAAAATGCCGCAAGCACGGTCAGCCCGGCAACAATTCCCGTGTTGAGTACGATTTGCAGCGGCAGAAGCTTGAAGGTGAAGTACCCGTTCTTCAACAGGATAAAGATGGGTGAGTCCCGTCCCAGGTCTATCTGGATTAGGATGAGCATTGCGATTCCCGCAATGAGCAGTCCGCCAATGACCCCGGCCAGCGAGAGGAAGAGCGCTTCGAGCAGGAAGATCCCCAGAACACGAGTCCGCTGCATTCCCAGAGCGCGCATCGTGCCAATCTCCTGCACGCGCTCGTACATAATCATTCGGAACGTATTGGTGATACCCACCATGATGATCACGAATAGAACAAGAAGAATCACCAGCGCCGCGCCATTGAGGAGCTCGACCACCTCCTGCGCTTCGCTCAGCGTCTCGTTCAACGTGAAGACCCGGTACCGGACGCCTTCCCACGTCTGCTCGCCGTCATCCTCAAAGAGCGCCTGAACGGGATTCTCCTCCTCCTCCAGGTTCTTCCGCTCAAAGGTGTTTACCTTCGCGGAGAGCCGGTCAAAGAACGGGCCCACGGCTCCATCAAGCTGCTGGAGGG
>CAYTGY010000381.1:1220-3487 GCA_964437265.1 uncultured Spirochaetaceae bacterium
ACTCCAGGAAGATACCCATGGTCTGGTAATCGTCCGGTTGGAGGGTCAACAGCTCATTGACGTAGCTCAAGTGCGCATAGGCGGAGAGCCGGCCAAAAAGCCCTGGATCATAGCTGATTCCCGCCAGCCGGAACTCGCCCACATTTTGCTGGCCGCGGACGGTGCGCATGCGTGCGATGATCCGGTCGCCAAGCTGCACGTTGAGCCGGTTGGCGATGTCTTGGGTCAGGATGATCCCGTTCTGCTCTCCGTTTGCGTTGGCTTCCTCCATCGCGTCGAAGCTCCCCTCGGTCAGCACCAGCCGCTCACGCAGGTACTGCTCCAGCTCCCAGTTCACGCCGACGACCGTCTGTCGAACGCTTTCGCCTTGGAAGATGAGTGCTCCGGTGAATTCGCTCCGCTTTGCGAGGAACTGCACCGGCGTTCCCGCTTCCTCGAGGGCCGTCGTGATTGCCTGATCGTCTCTGATCAGACGGATTTCGTCCTGACCTTCAGTGCGCTCAACGCCTGATACGAAGATATGGCCGGCGAAGAGGTGAGAGAAGTTCTCGCTGACGTTCTCTACGAAGCTGCCGGCGAAGCCGTTGATCAGTGTCACTATGGTAATCCCGAACGCGATTGCACCCCCCAAAAGAACTGTGCGGCGCTTCTGCCGGGTGAGATTGCGCAGGGCAATCAGAATCGTCTGCATACTTACTCCGTCTGGATTGCCCGGATGGGCGGAATTTTCATTGCCACCAGGACCGGGTATATGTGCGCGAGGAGGCCTACTACAGAGACCAGCGCCAGGGACAGCAGAACCGACCCCGACCGGGCTACCGGCTTGAGCTCGGGGCCCGCGAAGAGGACCGTGAGAAAGGTGTTGGTCGCCGGGATACCAATGACGTGCAACACACCAATGATGGCCAATGCAAGCGCAACGCCGATGAGACCGAACACCGTGGTTATCGCCAGCGTCTCCGCCATAAACATGCGCCAGACGACGCCCTTCTGTGCGCCCAACGCGCGCATGGTGCCGATCTCGCTGGTTCGCTCCATGACGGAGATCACCATGGTGTTCATCATGATGATCACCGCCACCACGCCAATCACAATGATGGCGATGTTGAAGACCGTACGGATAACGTCCGCCGTGGTTGCAAACGGCCCTGCCGCCACTTCCCAGTTGCCCGCCTGTGCGGCAATCGCCTCATGGTCGAACCACTGGTTGAGCCGCTCTACCACCTCGTCGGTACGCCGAGGCGTATCCACTCGCACTAGGATGTAGTTCCACGTGCTGCCTATGGACGCCTGGACGGCTCGGGCGTCCGTCACCTCTCTGGAGGCGGATGGCGCGATCAGCGAGTCAATCGAGTCAAAGTCGAACTCCTCGTCGGAGGTGTCCTCAATAACCTCATCACTAAAGAGCGAGTCCGCAAATGAATCATTGCCAAAGAACGCTTGTTCATCCGCCACCTCTATATCCAGTAGCTCCGTCTGCTCCGGTACAAGGTCAATCGCGGTATTCGTGCCCAAGTTCAATCCGGAGATCGCTCGGAGAGTTTGTGCGTCAATATAGGATACCAGTTCGGCGCCTACCCCCTCGCTGATCCCCGTGTTCTCATAGATGCCCACGAGCGGCACTACCCGGATGCGCGGCAGCCCCCCCTGGAGACCGGAAACCAGGCGGATCTGATCCCCAACGGAGATGCTGAACTCAGGGTTTGGCGTCTCCGCCTCCTCCAGCGCCTCAACGGTGGTCTCTTCCATCTCCGTGATACGGTCGGCCGTGATCATGATGCCTTCCTGGCCGGGAGTGAGGTATGTCCCCGCTATGAGCCGCGCGTTGTCAAACATCTCGTGGTAGGACTCGGGATCTATGCCAAAGAGGACCGTCAGCTCGCTGTTCTCAAGCCCGTCAATCGCAGCGATCTCCGGGCGGATGAGCCCAAATCCAGTGATCTGTGGCGTCTGCTGCACCACCCCGGGAAGCTCGGCCACATGTGCGGCTATCCGGTCGAACTCCGGGATCGTCGGAGTGGGATCTATTCCGCCCACGGTCTGTACGCCGAAGAGGCTGATCCGGCCGTCCGCAACCCCGGATATCATCACATCGCCCGTGTAGTTGTCTATGAACGCTCTGCGGATACCTCGAGTGGCCGTGTCCATGAGCGAGTTGCCCACAATCAGGACAATCACTCCAAGCGCGACAATGATGCCTATGATCAGCGCCTTGCCCTTGTGCTCCAAGAGATTGCGCGCCGCGATTCGAAGCAGTACGCTCATGC
>CAYTGY010000382.1:0-3486 GCA_964437265.1 uncultured Spirochaetaceae bacterium
ACTGTACTTGTGCGTCACGTGGTGAGGAATAAGCCGTGCTACCCTGAGCTGACACCGCTGATGATCGCTGCTGCGCGCGACCATGATGCGTTCTGCAGGCTGTTGGTGGAGGCGGGGGCGACCATAGACGCGAAGACCGTGAACGGCACTATCGCCCTCCAACTCGCGTGCGCCACCTGCGCCACAAATGCCGGGCGGGTGCTACTTGCTGCGGGATCAGATCCTCACCAGCGGGATAACGACGGTAGGGACGCTGTCATGGTGGCTGCGTCGGCCGGAGCAACTAAGCTTGTGGCTGACATGCTCGCGATAGACCGAGTGAAAGCGCACATCAACCGCACCGACCATCACGGATTGACCGCTGTTCACCACGCCTCAGCGGCCGGAATGCACCGATGTGTGGAGTTTCTGGTTGCGGCCGGTGCTTCCGTGAACTCCGTGGACTCCGACGGATGGTCGCCCACAATCGCGGCGGCCGCGAACGGCCATGTCACGACCGTGGTGTATTTGATCGAAGCGGCAGGAGCGGACCCTCACCTGTGCTGCAAACGTGGAAGGAACTCCCTGTTCTACGCAACGCTCAACGGGCATCTCCCGGTCTCAGAGTACCTGCAGAAACGTGGCGTGGCTTTGCGTTCGGACGCCGTTGGGGCGTGCATTGCAACCCCTTGACCTCCGTCCCCACCACGCGGTATATCTTCGGCATGCTGTGGATGAGCACCAGAACAACAGGATGGATCGCCTCTGACGGGAGAGGTGTGTCCGCAGCATGGGACCGCTCGCCGGAGGGCTGAGCGGAGACGGCCAAAAGGTCGTCACGTGACCAGAATCCCACTGCCGCAGGCACCATTGGTTCCTGCGGCTTTTTTGTGTCAATCGCCGCGGGAACTCGATCAACTCGGAGGCGACGACATGAACCTGGAACTGAACAACATAACCTTTGACTATGCGGGAACACCGATTCTCACCGGGGTTTCCGGATCCATCACCGACGGCGCGAAGATAGGCGTCATTGGCGCGAACGGCTGCGGCAAGAGCACGCTGCTCGGCATCATTGCCGGAACGCTGGAGCCTACCGGCGGCGCAATCACGCGAAGCGGCGACACGCGCGTGGCGACCGTCCCGCAGCACCTGGAGGCGCCAGGTGAGATGTGCGTGGCGGAGCTGATTCTCGAGGACGCTCTTGCGGCACGTGCCGCGCTGAGAGCCGCCGAGGCAGCGTTGGCGGAGACCGGCAGCGACGCTGACGCGCTGGACCGCGAGCTCAAACACTATGGGCGCGCGAGAGAGCACTACGATGCGCTCCAGGGCGACTTCGCTGAAGAGCGGGCCGAACGCCTGCTCGAGCAGCTGGGGCTTACCGTCACGCTCGAGCAGGAGCTGATGACTCTCTCAGGTGGTGAGCGAAACGTGCTCCTGCTTGCCAAGGCCGTGCTCACCGAGCCGAACGTACTCCTTCTCGACGAGCCGGGTAACCATCTGGACTTTGCCGGCCTCGACTGGCTCGAGCGATACCTGTCCGGTTTTCCGGGAGCCGTGGTTGTGGTCTCCCACAACCGCTACCTGCTTGATAGCGTAGTTGCAGAAACATGGCATCTATCCGGCGGAACCGTCACCCGGTATTCAGGGGGCTACTCGGACTATCGATTTGGGTCACTGCGAAACGCACTTGCAGCGCAGGCGGAGTACAGTGTGCAACAGAAGACGCTCGCGCGAATGCGTGAGCTCGTGCGCACCTTCGAAGAACGGGCGCGGGTGACCGGTGATCCAAAGTGGGGCAAGCGGCTGCGGGCCCGGCGAACGCAACTCGCCAAGTTGGAGGAGCAGGCGATCGACCGGCCGGAGATCGATGCGGCGAAGCTACGCATCGATTTCTCCGATGACGCGACCAAGAGCGACATAGCCGTGGAGGTTCGCGGTTACAACCGCGGCGTCCCCGGCGGCGGTTCCAACCCCGGCGACGATATGGTGCTCTTCCAGGACGCCGGCTTTCTGGTCCACACCGGAGAGCGGGTGGGAATCGTAGGGCCGAACGGCTGCGGCAAGACGACATTTCTTCGCGATCTGATTGAGCACGGCTCCTGGGAGCACAACAATGTGCGGGTCACGCCGAGTCAGGTAACCGGGTACTGCGCCCAGCACCGTGACCGCTTTCCGGAGTCGACGACGCTTCTGGACGCCATGCTCTCTGTGGGCAACTTCACCCGCAACGCGGTCTTTGGCGTGCTCAGCCGCCTGCGCTTCGCCTGGGAGGATCTGGACCGCACCGTCGGTACGCTCTCAGGCGGAGAGTGGAACCGCCTGCAGATCGCAATCGCGATCATCGGGAAGGCGAACCTGTTGATCCTGGACGAGCCGACCAACCACCTGGATATCCCCTCACGTGAGGCGGTTGAGGAGGCGCTACAGGAGTTCGCCGGAACGCTCATAACCGTCTCCCATGATCGGTACTTCCTGGAAGCCGCCGCGCGCCGGGTCATCGAAGTGAACAACCGTCGCTTTGTGGAGCACGCCGGGAGCGTTGAGGAGTTTCTTGCGCGTACCGGTGCGGTTCGAACAGGCGCGGTGACGTCGCTGACTGGCCGAGGCAAAGAGCGCGCAAGAACCGCTGTCTCGGGCGAGTCAGGAGGCGGTGACGCCGGTGATGTTGAGCGACGTATCACCGCCCTCGAGGCCGAGCGCGGCCGTCTGGAGGCACGGATGGCGCGTGCGTTTGAGCAGCGTGATTACCGGGAGGGACGGAGGATCGGCGCGGAGATCGAGAAGCTGGCCGCTCGGATTGAGGAGCTCTACGAGCGGTGGGGGACGGAGGAAGCCTGAGGGGCGCCTCGCACCTCCGTCCCCGCACACCATGTTACGGGGCGCCGTGTGCCTCCGGGACGTCCTGGGTGGTCCTGAGAAACAGGATGCCCCCTATCACAAAGAACAGCAGAATGGAGAGTACGCCGAACCGCGTGGGGTCCGCCAGGCCGGCACTGCGTGCCCATCGAGTGGTACCGGCAATGAGCAGGGGTCCCAGAAACGAGGAAAACTTGCCGGAGATGTTGTAGAACCCAAAGAACTCGGCGCTCTTGTCCTTGGGTATCAGCTTTCCGAATGTGGACCGACTCAGCGCCTGGATTCCGCCCTGGCTGGATGCCACAAGCGTTGCCAGCGTCCAGAAGAGCACGTTCTTCACCGTTTGTGAGTTGAATGACGGGATGAAGAACGCGACGAAGACAACCGCGACGTAGATCAGGATTCCGGTGAGGATCATGGTTCGCGCACCGAATCGTTTGGACAGTCGCCCGAACAGCAACGCGAACGGCCAGGCGACGATCTGAATGTAGAGCAAGACGATGATAAGGAAGGTGCTGTCAAAGCCCATCTCAACGGCAATCGGCGTGGCCATCCGGATGATGCTGCTCACCCCTTCGATGTAGAAGGGGTAGGCAACGAGAAAGAGAAACGCCGTCTTGTGCTCTTTGAGGTATCGCAACGTTCGGC
>CAYTGY010000383.1:0-3468 GCA_964437265.1 uncultured Spirochaetaceae bacterium
TTGAGGCCTTCGGCGATCAGGTGGAAGCAATTATCAGGAACCGTCCAAAGGGCGCGGAGTGAAAGGAGTGAGTATGAACGCAGTGAGTGAATGGGCACAACGGATAAAGGACAATGTTCGGACGGTCTTCTTCGGTAGCGAGGATACGATTGACAAGCTGCTGGTTGCATTGCTGTGCAGGGGGCACGTTCTGATCGAGGACGTGCCGGGAGTCGGCAAGACGGTGCTCGCTCGTGCAATAAGCGCGAGCGTTGGAGGTGAGTTCCGACAGATCCAGTGTACGCCCGATCTGCTTCCCGCGGATGTCCTGGGTGTAAGCGTGTACAACCCCAAGAGCAATGATTTCGATTTTCGTCCAGGACCGGTGATCACGAATACCTTGCTCGTGGACGAGATCAGTCGTGCAACTCCGCGAACTCAGTCGGCCCTGCTCGAGGCAATGGCGGAGGGACAGGTAAGCGTGGAAGGACGGACTACGGTGCTACCCGATCCGTTCTTTATGATCGCAACCGAGAGTCCGGTCGAGTCGGAGGGGACATTCCCGTTGCCGGAGGTCCAGAAAGACCGATTTTTCCTCTCGCTTAGTATTGGGTATCCCGAGTTGCACGATGAGCGAGCCGTCATGAAGTCACGCGGTTCAAAGGAAGACCCGATCACCGGCATGAAGACGGTCACCGAGCCTGAAGAAGTGATGAAGATGCAGCAGGAGATTTTTACCGTTCACGTACGTGAGGCGCTTCGAGACTATATCCTGCAACTGATTCGGAATACTAGAGAGGACGATCGGCTTATGATTGGAGTTTCGCCACGCGGATCGCTTGCGCTCTATAAGGGTTCGCAGGCACTTGCTTCAATTCGCGGACGCGACTACGTGACCCCCGAGGATGTTCAGGACATCATGGTCAGTGTCCTTCGGAAGCGACTCCTGCTGAAGTCTGAGCAGAGCTCCCGGGGGGTGAGTGAAGACGATGTGATACAAGACATAAAGACGAAGACAACCGTCCCGCCCATGCAGGACGCCGTCTGAGCCGGAGTCCACGGCAAACGCTACGGTCTGCCCACGTGTGTGGGCACCGTCCCCTGGTGAGCCGCGCTGCGGTATGCGGTGGGTGTGGTGTCAAAGAACGCTGAGAATCGACGTTCGAAGTAGTCTGTGCTCTGATAGCCCACGTGCTGGGCAATCTCGTAGACTCGCATTTCGGTCGTTCGAAGCAGGCGGGCAGCCTCCTCTATGCGCAACCGGTTGCGATAGTCGTTGAACGACTCGCCGTACTCCTTCTTGAACAATTGCCCGAGATACGCGGGGGTGATTCCGTGTCGATTCGCGAGGTCTCTGATGGTCACATCCTCGCGGAACGTCCGAACCAGGTCACGACAGATTTGTTGCATTCGAGCGCTGGGCCGAATCCGGCTCAAGCTCTCTACGTACCGGGCGGTAGCGGTAGCCGCCCGTTTGAGCAGTGCGAACTGGGTGTGAAGCGTGGCTCCATCGATATCTGATTTGCACAGGCGCTGCAGCTCATCTACGGTGGCCGGATTGCCACCGAGCTCGGTAACGAGCCGGTGAAACTCGAAACAGAGCTTACGGAGATAGCTGACTACCAGTGATGGCTCAGCACGCCCGTGCGTCGCGGCCTGCTCGCTCTCTACTATGATCCGTTCCACGCTTTCGATATCACCGTCGGCGACGCAATGCAGGATATCACCATCCGGCTTGAGCAGTCTCGGGTCGGAGTTCGCTCCCTCCGTAAGGAGCTCCGCGACTCCAGCGACTGCATTCGGGCCGCGAATCGCAAGCAACTCCGTAAGACGTGGTAGAGAGCTCCAGATTTCACGCGCCTCTTGGAGCGTGGTCAGCGTACCGGATACAACAAAGCTGGACGTCGGTTCATGGCCTACCGTTACGTAGCTCTGCAGCTTTGCCACGTATCTGTCCACACTGCCGTGCTGCCTGCGGATCATCTTGACCGGCAGTAGGGCTGCCGTGCGACCCGGCTTCGTGTACGCATAGCCGCGGTTCGCGTCAACTTTCAGAATACGAGACATGAACCTGCTAAGGCGGCGATCTGCTTCGGCCACGCCGGCACGATCTATCTCTCGCAGCAACGGATAGTCGTCAACGACACCGACAAGAATGACAAACGGCTGCTCGACTACCGAGCGCATGAGCTCGTCCGGATCCTGTCCGCCGGAGAGAACCGCGTCCAGATCGACCTGGTCTGCTGGAGCGTCCGCACTCTCGCTCTGCAGCTTCTCCGAGAGTTTGGCAAGAGCCTGACCCAGGTCTTCCTCGTAGATCGGCTTGATGAGGTAGTCTTCCACCCCGAGCAGAATTGCCTCGCGCGCGTACTCAAAGTCCTTGTGGCCGCTGGCTATGAGGAACTTCGGACGGTGATTCGGTAGTCTTTGCGCCTCTCGTACCAGCTCGAGTCCGTCCATCTCCGGCATCTTGATGTCGGTCACAACAAGATCGGGATTCTCGATCTGGATGAGTCGAAGCGCCTCCGGGCCGTCCTCCGCGGTTCCAACGACCGAGAAGCCGTAGAGGCTCCAATCGACCATGACGGAGAGGCCGTCGGTCACACCGGGCTCGTCGTCAACAAGAATGACTTTCCACATCGCGTTCCAACCGTCCGTAGGAGAATGACATGCGAACCGTGGTTCCAACACCAGGCTCGCTGTCGAGTGAGAAATCCGCGTCGTCGCCAAAGATGAGCGCGAGCCTGTTGTAGACGTTCTGCAATCCAATGCTCTCACCGTTCTTGCCGCGCTCGCCGAGCCGCGCTCGCTGGACGTCGAGTGTCTCGCGGTCCATGCCTCTACCGTTGTCCGAAACGACGATCTCAAGACGATCGTCCCGCTTCGCGAACACCACGCTTATGCGACCGCGTTTCTTTTGTCGCTCGATTCCGTGTTCACTTGCGTTTTCTACGATGGGCTGAACAAGCATGCGCGGGATTGGCAGGTCGAGCGTCGCTGGATCCGTTTCGATATCAAACTCGTAGTCCTTGCCAAACCGATACCTCTGAAGCTCGAGGAACCCAGAGATGAACTCCAGCTCCTGCCGAACGAGGATGGTCTCATCCTGCCAGGCGGTCATGTAGTCGAACAGGCGGCCAAGCGCCTTCAGCGCGTTGGCAGTCTCTACCTCCCGCCGCCCGAGACTCTTCATGCGAATGGTGTTTAGACTGTTCGACAGAAAGTGAGGGGCAATCTTCGAGATAAGTGCCTCGAGCTCGGCGTGTCGCTTTTCGACCGCGAGGCGATTCACGGTCAGCCCCTCCTCATACACTTCCTTCAACAGCCGGTCAATCGTGGTAGTCATGTCGTTGTACGCGACGATCAGAGTGCCAAGTTCGTCGTTCCCGGGCTTCTCGGTGACGACCGGGAAGTGATCTCTGCCGGCCGCGGTGACCCGCTTTGTCAGCAGTTGCAGTCTACGGGAGAGGCTGAGGCCAATCCCGAGCT
>CAYTGY010000384.1:0-3464 GCA_964437265.1 uncultured Spirochaetaceae bacterium
CCGGCAGTACTTCATCGCGCTCGACGGCGCGCGCGTGGGCGCCGCGTCCACCGGGATACCTACCTCAAAGACCGCAATGTCTTCGTCCAGGTCCGGATCCCGTACCCAGACGGAATTGGTCAACGGCTCCTCCGGATCGGGCGCTCCGTCGCCGTCCCGGTCAAGGAAGAACTCAAGATCGTAGAAGCCGGCGGGAAGCCCACCAAAGTAGAAGTCCGTGAAGAACCGCGGCTCACTCTTGTCATCCGTGTACTCAACGCGCACCGGCTCAACAAACCGCCACGGCTCAAGATCCGGGTTGTGCGGCCTCACAATCCCAACAACCGTTGAGAACTCGCCAACCTCAGGAGCAGCAATATCCACAAACACCAGCAGATCAAAGAACGCCTGCTCAGGCTCCTCCTGCGGTGCAAACTCAGGGTAGAAGACCTCGAGGACCTGATCACAGCCAACCACGCTGAGTATCAACGCGAGTACCAGAATGGTAACGGGTAGTAACTTGCGCATCCGGTCCTCCTTATAGGTAGAGCGTCACCATCAGGGTGGGAATGAGCCCATCCCTGATCTGCTGGATGACAAACGGGCGAGCACCGGGATCACCAAGTCCGCGCAACGTGTCTATGAGCTCATCCATACCGTGAAAAATACTCCGACCTTGCACGCTGAAACCCCACGTGTTGTTGAGCTTCAACCCCGCACCTAGACGCAGGTTGGCACCCATATTGTCGTTGAACTCAAGACTGTCGGCATCCTGGCGGTAGACATAGATACGGTTCACGCCAATGGTTGCGTGGCCAACCAGTGGTCCAATGTCCAGTCTGAGCCCCGCGTCAAAGAGGTTCAGGTAGCCGGGGCGAAAAAACGGCGTCCACGTCTTGATCATGTGCGGCGGGACAATCAACGCATCCCAGCCGGCGTAGAAGATCCCCCAGAACCGATATCCCAGGTGGGACCCCCAGATGAACTCCAGATCCTCGCCCTCAGTGGGCGGAGACGTGGGAACAAAGGACACGCCCAGCTCCAGGTCATCCTCAGCCACCGCCTGCGGCGTCACCGCGAGTGCCAGCAGCAGCAGCCCCAAGAGCACCTTCTTACCCATGGCTTACTCCTCTCCGCTGAGCGCCGGATAGGACTCAAACGCTCGCGGAATGTGCATTATCTCCGTTGCTATTGTAATGCGTTCGGCTCCGCTATTCCATATCTCTTGTGAGAATGCTGATATACATGGGGCCAATTCCGGCATCCGTATCCGGCGCGATCTGCCGGCCGTACCGCGCGGGCACACCGGGAAGCGTCTGCGTCACGCCGTCGGGCCGTACCGCCGCCCACACCTGATCCAGCACCGGTTCCGCGGCCACCACGTGAATCGGTCGCCGGCCGGTGAGTATCCGCCCAACCACGTCGTCGTTCTCAGCCGGGCTCAGCGCGCAAGTGGAATAGACCACCCGGCCGCCCGGAACCACCGCATCAACGGCAGCACACAGAATTGCGTAGGCCCCCGCGGCAAGTCGCCGGGGCCTGCTGGGGCTCCAGTGCGCAAGCTCGCCGGCGGTTGCGAGCACGTGACGCTCAGAAGAGCAGGGGACGTCCGCCAGCACGCGGTCATAGGCGGCAGCCTGATGAAGCGCCCACTTTGACGCGTCATGACCGGTAACGGCGACCACGGTTCGGGCAGCAGGCGGCAAATGCTCATCCAGTACCCGGTGCAGCCGGGCACGCCGGGACGCGCTGCGCTCGTTTGCCACCAGCACCCCGACGTCACGGCCGGTGCCCGCGGACGCCGGTCCCCAAAGAGCGGTGGCCAACACCAGCGTCTTGCCCCCCGGCGCAGCACAGAGGTCAAGCACACGGTCTCCCGGCTGCACCTCGAGCGCCGCGGCGGCCAGGAGACTGGCTGCGTCCAGATAATACGGCTTCTGGACACCGGGAATGGTGATGCGGGGCGCAAGTCCCTGGAGGGCGGTGCGAAGCGCCGGCCACCGCTCGCCAAAGAGCTCACCGTAGTAGCGGTCAAACGCCGCCGGCCCGTGCGTTTGTGTCCTTCTGCGCTTACTCACTGGTCATCCTCCGTCCCCGCGCGCGATTGACGCGGGTTTCGAGCACCGGTAGGGTAGGCGCATGCACATACGCGCAGTGCTCTTTGACCTTGACGGCACGCTCCTGAACACCTTAGCTGACATCGCAGCGGCGGTTAATCACGCGCTGCGTGAGACCGGTCAGCCGCCGCATCCGGTTGACGCGTACACGGCAATGGTAGGATCAGGCCTCAGAGAGACCGTGCGTCGCGCCCTTCCGGCAGACACGGCTGAAGACACCGACCTCCTGGACCGCTGCGTTGCACTCATGAGCCGGGCCTACCGGGCGGAGCCGGCACGCCGGACGGTGCCCTACCAGGGCATCCCGGAGCTCCTGGAGGAGCTCGCTGAGCGAAGCATACCCGCCGGCGTGCTCTCCAACAAGTCGGATGAGCTGGTACGCACCATTGTGAGCGGCACCCTGCCTGAGGTTCGGTTTGCGGTAGTACGCGGCCTTGCGGATGATGCCCCGGCCAAACCGGATCCCACATCCGCGCTCCGAGCGGCGGAAGCCCTGAGGGCCGAACCGTCGGAGATTCTGCTTGTGGGTGACTCGGAGATAGACATGCAGACCGCCCGAAACGCCGGAATGGTGCCCGTTGGCGTTGCATGGGGATTCCGCGCGGTGGAAGATCTGCGAAGCGCCGGAGCACGCCATATTGTGATGCAACCGGGTGAGATTGTTCGTATACTCTGATCACCGGAGGAGTTGAGATGGACCGCAGCCAGATACAAGATCGCGCCCGTACCTACATCGGCATGGAGGAGGACCCAGACTTCCGCACTGCCGTAGAGGAGCTGCTGGACCAGGAGAAGTGGGAAGAGCTCGCTGACCGCTTCTACACGGACCTGGAGTTTGGCACCGGTGGACTGCGCGGCGTCATTGGCGGAGGCTTCAACCGGATGAATCCGCTGGTGGTTCAGCGCGCCACCGAGGGCCTGGCTCGTTACGTCGAGCAGAACGGAGAACCGGACACACAGGGAGTGTTGCGTGCGGTCATTGCCCACGATTCACGACGCTACTCGGACACCTTTGCACTCACGGCGGCCCTAGTGTTCGCAGCCCACGGTCTCAAGGTGTATCTGTTTAGCTCCTTGCGGCCCACACCTGAGCTCTCATTTGCGGTCCGCCATCTGAACGCCGCCGTAGGCATTGTGGTCACCGCCAGCCACAACCCGCCACAGTACAACGGCTACAAGGTCTACTGGGCGGACGGCGCGCAGATTGTTGCGCCACATGATACGGCTATCATTGCAGAGGTGCGTGCCGTGGATGACACGCCGCGGCGGTTAACCAAAGATGAGGCGCTTTCTCAGGGCCTGCTGGAGTACATAGACACCGCCGTTGATGATGCGTTCGTAGCCATGGTCAAGCTCCAGTCGGAGCGG
>CAYTGY010000385.1:0-3435 GCA_964437265.1 uncultured Spirochaetaceae bacterium
GCAATGCGATTCGCTTGTCGTTCAACCATCCGCTCAAAGATGTTGCGCACCAGCCGGCCGTTTCCGAACCGTTTGTCGCGGCGCTCATGGAACTCGGTCAGCAATGTGAGCAGTGCCCGGCGACCGGGGCCGGTGATGGTAAAGGATGCGTTCTTCATGAAGATATCAAAGATCTGAAGGAGCTGGGCGGGCTCATAGTGATCAAAGTAGAAGTACCGGTTAAACCGGCTCTTGAGCCCGGGGTTCGAGTTGATGAACCGCTTCATCTCATCCGGATACCCGGCCACAATGACGGCGAGTCGTTCGCGGTTGTCCTCCATTCGTTTCAGAAGGACATCTATTGCCTCTTGGCCAAAGTCTTTGTCACCCTTGCCCAGCGCGAGTGTGTAGGCCTCATCAATGAACAGCACGCCGTCCATTGCCTCCTCCACCACTTCGTCTATCTTGATTGCGGTCTGACCAACGTATCCGGCAACCAGCCCGGCGCGGTCGGTCTCTACCAGATGGCCGGACTCCAACAGACCGATACATCGATACACCTTACCCAACAGCCGAGCAATGGTGGTCTTGCCGGTGCCGGGCGGGCCGTAGAAGACGGCGTGCATGGACACCGGAGTGACCGGGAGGTTCCGGCGCTCGCGTTCCTGCTGGACCGTCACCAGATTCACAAAGGTCTGTATCTGCTCTTTGATCCGGGTCATGCCAATCAGCTGATCGATCTTCTGCATGACCTGGTCAAGGCTCTCTTCCGCTTCTTCCGCGCTCTCCGCTTCTTTGACGACGGCCCTTTTGCGCTCTTTCTTCTCCTCCGCCACCGGCTCCGGATAGATCATTGACCGGATGCGGCCCAGCGTGGCGGTCTCTGCGTCGCTGACGGTACCGTCCGCCTTGATGGCGCACTGTGCGAATGAGTAGAACGCCGCGGCCAAACGGTCAACGTGCGACGTGCTCTGCTGGGTGTCAAAGGACCGAAGGTATGCGAGCGTCTTGAGGTGTCCGTTGACACCGCTTCTGCCGGTCTTCTGGACCTCATTATTGAACGTCTGCCAGTGACTCAGGATCGCCTTGCGGTGGTGAAGGGGCAGCGTCTCATATCTGAAGAGGTCCTCTACCAGCTCCCGGTTGTTGACAATCCGCTGGCGCAGCGGCATGAGCACCATTGAGACAAACAACCGAGTTTCCTCCGGCGGCACCGCCTCACCCTCCAGGCAGAGGTAGGAGAGCGCCAACAGATCATCGGTTATCTGCTTGAGGAACGCCGGCTCATTGTTGAACTGCTTGTAGTCGTTGACGGTTACAAAGATCTTCTTGGCTTCGCGATGGAGGAAACTGAGATTGGAGATCTTGCGGTGCGCCTCCGACTTGTCTGAACCGTCGGCCTCATCCACCGGACCCTCAATCTTGGTAGTCAGGTCCGCAACAAACGAGTTGACCTGGTTCGTGTTCAACACCGCGGTGAGCGTCACCTCAGCCTCAGGCAACTCCAGCGTCAGCCGAGTGGCCGAGTACCCGCGGTGACGACGGACGGACTGCACTTGGTCATATTCGATCGCCTCCGGCGGATTGCGGCTCTTTCCGGAGATGAGGAACATCAGCCGACGGTCGGTAAGGCAGAGGATGCCCGGCGCGCCGGACCCGGTGCCGGTGATCCGCAGCCCCTGGTAGAATCCTTCCAGCACGTTTTCTACCCGCTCGCCGTTCTCCAGATGGCTGTTGAGGGTGTCAATAATGTTCCGTTTGAATGAGACGTGAGACCAGTTCTGAATGTCCTTGAGCTCGCTTTCCAGCTCACGCGTCTCCGGCATACGCCTGTATGAAAGCACGGAACGCACTTTTTTTCCAGCGGAGCCGGCATGAGATCGGTTCCCCCGCGGCACCGCGGCGTGGTAGGTTCCGCGGTAATGCTTGCCGCTCGAATTGGAGAGATCGCGGCCCTCGGGACCGCTGCGTGCTGGACCGCGACATCGCTGTCGTTCGAGTGGGCCGGGAGACGCATCGGCTCGCTGGTGGTGAACATAGTGCGTCTGGTGATCGCGCTGGGGTTTTACATGATTCTGGGGCTGATCACGCGAGGAACCCCGTTGCCGGTTGGCGCCTCGTCTACCGCATGGTCATGGCTGCTCCTCTCCGGTCTGGTGGGGCTGGTGATTGGGGATCTGTGCCTGTTCCAGGCGTTCGTGGACATTGGCGCCCGCCTGTCCATGCTCGTCTTCTCCGCCGTCCCGCCCATCACGGCGCTGCTTGGGCTCGCGGTGTTGGGTGAGCGTCTGGTACTGGCCGAGGTAGGCGGGATGGCGCTCACCATCTCAGGGATCGTGTTCGTCCTGCTGCAGCGCAAGCCGGGGGAGGTGCACACCGCGGCACCCGCGGAGCACGATCCCCG
The DNA here is from genome assembly GCA_964437265.1 of uncultured Spirochaetaceae bacterium. Classification (GTDB taxonomy): domain Bacteria; phylum Spirochaetota; class Spirochaetia; order DSM-27196; family SLST01; genus CAYTGY01. The sequence continues at coordinate 2,384 of CAYTGY010000385.1, forward strand.
GCCTGAGCATCGGCTGCGCGGGGTTCTGTTGGCGCTTGGCGGGGCGGTTGGTCAGGCAAGTGGCGTGATCCTGAGTCGGCTTGGGGCCGGCACAACGCTGGACCCGTTCCTGGCGTCGGAGATCCGGGTGCTGGCGGGGATTGTGGGATTCACGGTGCTCTTTACGGTGACCGGTCGGTGGAGACGCGTCGCGGCCGGCGTGAAGAACGGGCGCGCTATGCGCGCGGTGGTGATTGGCTCCTTCTTTGGGCCGTTCCTGGGCGTCTCCCTGGGGCTGCTTGCGGTCCAACACACGGCGGCCGGGATTGCCTCAACCATCATCGCAACCGTACCAATTCTGATCATTATTCCGTCAATTGTGGTGTTTCGCGAGCGGATCAGGATCCAAGAGGTCGTGGGTGCGGTGATCGCTGTTGCGGGGGTTGCTATTCTCTTTCACTGAGGGCGGACGCGGCCGGTTGCTGAGCGAGCCACGGCGGCGACCGGTGCGCGGCAATCACCCGGGAGAGGCGCTCGCCGTCCTTGCGGTCCAGGCGGACACAGACCGGCGCCTCCCACCGTCGGTGTATCTCTATACGATCAGTCCGGAGCTCAACCCGGCCAATATCGTCCCAGTTGATGAGCTCTTCAGTCCGTGTACGAAAGTTCCGCACCACAAGCCCGCTCTCTGAGACCACAACCACCGGGTGAAGCGAGTTGACCACGAGGGCCACGGATAGAATCACGGCAGCAGCCGCAATTCCGGTGGTCAGCGCGGACACACCGGCGTAGTCGATCAGGCTGCCGACGGGGATGTACAGTGCGGCAGCCAGAACCCATCGAGCGATTCGCTCCTGGCGCGGCCGCCGCAGGATCACGTCGCTTCCTCCACCGCCGTGGTGAGGGCAAGCGTGATCATCTCATCAAAGCTCGACTGCCGGTCTGTGGCGGAGAGACTCTCACCGGATACCAGGCTGTCACTGACGGTACAGATGGCCAGGGCCCGGGCGCCGGCCTGTGCGCTCAAGGTGTACAGCGCACTGGCCTCCATCTCCACGCCCAACACCCCAAAC
>CAYTGY010000386.1:0-3435 GCA_964437265.1 uncultured Spirochaetaceae bacterium
CCATAGAGCCCGGCCACTACTTTGGAGAGTGGGAACCGCTGTTCAAGGTGCCGCGGGTATACGGCATTCGAGCCTTGCATCGCAGCCGCTGTTACTCGTTGACCGGAGATCAGTTTCTGGAGGTGGTGTCGAGGTCTCGTCCCTTCGCTCTTGGGCTCGGGGCGATCCTGCGCGACCGGCAGGGCATCTTTGCCGCGTTCGAACGCTTCAAGATGGTGCTTCTTCGCGGTGCGGCTCAAGGCTATCTGACCGTGGAGAAGCTGCTGCCGCTGTACACGGAGCTGGAGCCCGCAATCCATCCCGGCGTAGCTTCACAAGAGCTTGATGTTGCCGCTCTGGCCTACGCCATCCGAAGATTGCCCGCGAACGTCACCCGCACCTTCGCGTATCTGCTCACGGATACCCTGCCTCCGGCGTATCGCGATCCTGATCACCTCTTTGAGCCGGTGCCAACCGATGCGCGGCGACGCGATGTGTGGCAGATGGTGCCCGGCGAGAGCCTGGTGCTGCTCCGCTTTGGCATATCCGACCTCACGGACTTCATCACCTGTCTCTGCGTCTATGCGGTGGAGGCTCGCAAGATTCGTCGCCGGCTTGACGAGCCGCAGCTTCTTGAGTCGCTCAAGTCTTGGGATGCGGAACCGGAGTCGGAGCAGGCGTTTCTATCTACGCTGCCGCTCTCACAGTCTGAGCTGCGCGGCCTGACCCGGATATGGCCCGGCGAGACCGTAGCACACCTCTGGGAGATCGCCCGTCACCGCGAGTCGTTTGCCGTCAGCGTCAATCGGCATTCGGCCAAGTACAACAGCCAGCGAAGTGAGCGCTGGACTACGCAGGTCGCCGCGGCGTGCCGGCGGCTCACCGGGACCGATCCTGTTGATCTGGACCCGTCGCTGCCGGTGCATGTGATCAGCAGCAATACGCATTCGGTCACCAACTGTCTCAACAGCTGGTTTAGCGGTAACGCCTCCGCAGTGTTGGAGTGGGCGTTGGAGACCCGACATCCGCTGGCGACGCGGCAGTGGAGGGTCTCCATGGATCAGATCTACGCGCTCAGCCGGGACTACTTCCGAGCCCATCCGGAGTTGGCTGATGCTGCGGCCACAACCGAAGCGCAGAGCGGCATTGAGCGTCTCCGGGAGACCGCGTCCACCGGCATCCAGGTTCAGCTGATCGATCTGTCACGCATACGTGGCTGCGCACTTGACCCGGGCGTGCAAGCCCAGGACGATCTGCGCGGTCTTGTGGTGAATATCGATTACGCGTTTGGTGAACAGGCGGAGCATATTCTACGCAACCTGCTCATGCTCTTTGGGCGCCAGATGCGCAGCGTGAGCTTGCTGGGAAAGGCCGGTGCGTTGGTGGGGCGACGTGGAGACATCCTGGTCCCCACCGCGTTCATTGAACAGAGCTCGGATCGGCTGATGTCACGGTCTGAACGGCGGGCCGAGCGGGAGCAGCGAGAGCTTTCGCAGGCGCTGGAGTCGGTCACGGTACACGCCGGGCCCATGCTCACCGTGGACGGGACCTTGCTCCAAAATGCCACGATGCTCCGGTTCTACTCCAACATCTGGAAGTGCATTGGGATAGAGATGGAGGGCGCGTACTACTTCCGGCAGCTGTGTGAGGCTCAGGAGACCGGGCTGGCGTCAGGCGACGTAGACACCAACTTCATCTACTACGTGTCCGATCTCCCCCTGAATTCCGCGCATCAGCTCTCCGCACGGCTGGAGCCCAGCGAAGGGATCCCGCCGCTCTACGGGATCACGCGATTCCTGCTGAATCGCATCCTCACCGGTTACTCCTGATCAGCGTTGAGTGCGGAGCGCACGGTGTGCATGAACTGGTCCATGTTGAGCGGTTTTGCCACGTAGCTATTCATCCCCGCGTCGTAGCATGCCTGCTCATCTTCCGCTGCCGCGTAGGCGGTCATTGCAACGATGGGAACCGAAGGGTTGCGCACATTGTCCGTCCCGGAGCGAATCCTGCGGCTGGTCTCCAGCCCATCCATGCCCGGCATCTGGACGTCCATGAGCACCAGATCAAAGTCCTGGTCCGCAAGTAGTCTCAAGGCTTCCGCTCCGGAGGACGCCTCCGCGGCGACGACGTTCATACGCTTGAGGATCTGGATGGCCACCATTCGGTTGATTCGGTTGTCCTCTACCACCAGGACGTGTCCGTCAGGTCGGATGTCACTCACGTTGCTACCTCAGAGTTGACGAATGCGGTGTTGCGGCTGTCAGCAGTTCATCCTACATCCGGTTCCGATGATGCTCAACATGGTCCGGTGCCGGCCGGCGGAAGCAAGATCGCCTCCAGCTCCTCATATGTTGTGGTGACGGTGAGATCCGGGTGTGCGGCGGTCACCGCTTCCGACGGGCGGAAGAGCAGGCCACGGTGTGCTTCGCGAAGCATGGTGATATCGTTGAACGAGTCGCCAACCGCAACCACCTCCAGATTGAGCGTCTTGAATGCTGCAACCGCCGCCCGCTTCCCGTTCGGCTGCCGAAGCCGGTAGTTCGTGACCACCCCGTGGCCACCGGCAACCAGCTCGTTGCAGAGTATGAGCGGGTATCCCAGGTGTTCCATGACGGGCACTGCGAACTGCGTGAACGTGTCTGAGAGGATGCACACCTGATGGCTGCGTCGCAGCGCGTCCAGGAACGCGCGGGCGCCGGAGAGTGGCTCCATCTGAGCGGCAATCGACCGTAAGCGCGTTAGGGTTACACCGTGTTGTGCCAACACATGCAATCTGCCTCGCATCAATTCGTCATAGTCCGGCACATCGCGGGTTGTTCGTCTGAGCTCCGGGATCCCCGTAGCTTCGGCGACTGCAATCCAGATCTCCGGGATCAGTACTCCCTCAAGATCGAGGCAGATGATTCGCTGTGGCATGATGCGCATATTCATACCACGTGGTCCGCGATTAGCTCAATGGTGGGGCGAAAAGTCGCCGACGTCCGTATGCGCATGCATATGTAACGCATAGAATTGCGGAAACGACTTTACACGGCGCGCCGCGACGGATACCGTAGTGCCTTCAGAAGACGCTCCAAGGAGGAAGAGATGAGAGCACGACTACTGATGACGGTGCTGTTGATTGCAGGGATTGCCGTTTTCGCGTTTGGAGGTGGCGCGGCGGAGACAGACGAGGGAATCACAATCGGTATCTCCAAGATTGTTTCGCACCCGGCGCTAGACGGCACTGAGCAGGGCATTCAGGATGAGCTGGCGGACCTGGGCTACACGGACATCACCTACGATCTGCAGAACGCAAACGGCGACTTCACAACGGCGGTCTCCATAGCGAACAAGTTCAAGGCGGATCGCGTGGACGTGGCGGTTGGTATCGCGACCCCCACGGCGCAGGCGTTGGTGGAATCCCTGGATGAGATCCCGGTGGTTTGCACCGCCGTCACTGATCCGGTGGATGCC
>CAYTGY010000387.1:0-222 GCA_964437265.1 uncultured Spirochaetaceae bacterium
ATTCAGATTAATACCTATCCGCGACCGGGGCAATTTCCCCAAACAACGAACCATCAGGGAATTGCCGGACAACCTTTATTAGGGCACAATAGAGGGTATGAATAGGATGTTCCGGTTTATTCTTAAACCCGCCTTTCTGACCGTTTTACTGATTATTGTTTTTGCTCTCTTTTTTAGCCTGCTGGCCGTGCAGCAGCACCGCGCTTTCCAGACAAATGGCCT
>CAYTGY010000387.1:232-3409 GCA_964437265.1 uncultured Spirochaetaceae bacterium
ATCAGGCTTTATGGAGCACCGCCCAGGGCCGGTTTCTTCATTTTACCCTGATGACTGCGGTCCAGTCTCGCCTGGCCCTGCATGTCGAACCGGTCTTGCTGCTGTTTGTCCCTTTTTATTGGCTGGGCCTGGGCGGGGTGAAGAAGGACATGACCGCCCTCTTCACCGATGTACGCGGCTTCTCTTCAATCTCTGAGACTCTGGAGCCGGATCAGCTGGTTCAGCTCCTCAACCGCTACCTATCTGAGATGTGTGACATCATCCTGGAGGAGCGCGGGACCATAGACAAGTTTGAAGGTGACGCCATCATCTCCTTCTGGGGCGCTCCGGTTGAGCTCACCGACCACGCGGCGCGCGCGTGTCGCTCCGCAATCCAGATGAAGAAGGTGGAGGAGCTACTCAACCAGGAGTTCATCACCAACAACCTCTCACCCAATCCACTCTACACCCGGATTGGCATCAACTCCGGCGAGATGGTCGTAGGAAACATGGGTACGGCAACGCGTATGGATTACACCATGATGGGCCACAACGTGAATCTGGCGGCGCGGCTTGAGGGCGTGAACAAGCAGTACGGCACTTGGATCCTGGTGAGTGAACAGACGTACAAACAGACGGGGCGTGAGTTCGCCGTCCGCCGTCTGGACCGTGTTCGCGTGGTGGGTATCACCGAGCCCATCCGGCTCTTTGAGCTGATTGACTACCGCGACGCCATCAATGACGCAACCATACAGAAGTTGCGCTCCTTCAACGCCGGCCTCAATGCGTTTGAAGAGAAGGACTTCAATGAGGCGCACACGCACTTCAAACAGGTCCTCAATGGCTTTCCGGAGGATGGACCGGCGCGGTACTATGAGGAACGGTGCCGTAAGTTCAAAAAGAGCCCGCCGCCGGCGGATTGGGACGGGGTCTTCAACCTGACCACCAAGTAATCAACAACCTACAGAGGTACTATCCGTGAGTACGACCAGCAACCGGGCGCTGCCGTTTAGCCGCGAGCAGCTCCAGTCGATTGTCCAGGATCACCCCACGCCGTTTCACATCTACGATGAAGCCGGCATTCGCCGTACGGCGCGCGAACTCAACAATACCTTTGGGTGGGTTCCCGGCGGCTACCGCAATTACTACGCGGTGAAGGCGCTGCCCAATCCGGCTGTCATGAAAATTGTGCAAGAGGAGGGGATGGGATTCGACTGCTCCTCCCTGCCGGAGTTGCTCCTTGCTCACCGGCTCAATACGCCCGGTGACCAGGTCATGTTCACCTCAAATGACACTCCCATCTCCGAATACCGGGTGGCGAAGGAGATGGGCGCCATCATCAACTTGGACGATATCTCGCACATACCCTACATCGACCGGCAGATGGGCCTCCCGGAGCTGGTGAGCATCCGCTACAACCCCGGCTCCCTCAAAGAGGGCAATGTCATCATTGGGAGGCCTGAGGAGGCAAAGTACGGCTTCACCCGGGAGCAGGTGCTAACGGGGTATCAGCAACTGGCCGAACGCGGCGTGGTGCGGTTTGGGCTGCATACCATGGTGGCCAGCAACGAGCTGGACGCCGACTACTTTGTGGAGACCGCACGGATTCTCGTTGAGCTCGCGATCGAGGTTTGGCGGAAGCTGGGCATCTCCGTGGAGTTCATCAATCTGGGCGGGGGCGTGGGAATTCCCTACCGGCCGGACCAGCGGCCGGTGAATCTGGCGCACATGTCCGCCGGGATCAAGGAGCTCTATCACGCACTCATAGAGCCAACCGGCAGCCGGGATACGGGAGGTCTGCATCCGCTTCCCATCTATATGGAGAACGGACGTTGCGTGACCGGACCGCACGGCTATCTGGTCTCACGCGTACTGCATATCAAGGACACGTACAAGCGGTTTGTGGGCCTGGACGCCAGTATGGCCAACCTAATGCGCCCTGGGATGTATGGCGCTTACCACCATATCACCGTGCCGGGCAAGGACGCTACCGCGCCGCGCCGGGCCGTGGACGTGGCCGGAAGTCTTTGTGAGAACAACGACAAGTTCGCCATTGACCGGGAGCTGCCGGAGATGGAGCCAGGCGATCTGATGGTGATTCATGACACCGGCGCCCACGGCCACTCTATGGGGTTCAACTACAACGGGAAGTTGCGCAGTGCGGAGCTGCTGTTGCACGAGGATGGGTCGGTGACCAAGATCCGTCGTGCAGAGACGGTGGACGACTATTTCGCCACGCTCCAGATCTGACGGAGGCGGCGCAGGAGCCGGTCTTCGGCCTGATGCAGCGAACCGTCGTATTCCGCGATGCCCTCGAGGTGCCCAAGGATGAGCGTGCGCGTCTCCGGATCCGTGATCTCTGCAGCGAACGCCCAGAACTGCTCGTCATCCGTTACGCGCCCGGCGAACTCATCCAGACAGGCGTCCAGTGAGTCAAAGCGATCTTCGTCACGGAGACGATCCACCCATGCGATCTCCGCATCCACAATGACGCCGTCAGCCAGAATCATCCGTCGCAGGGCGCCGGCCAGGAACACCTTCGCGTCCCGTGAGAGCCCACTGACCGTCATGCCGTGGCCTCCATGGCGTCCGCCGGAATCAGCGCCGCCATTGCGTCACAGAGCTTCTGTTCCACCTCTGAGCAGCAGGTGCAGGAGAGCAACTCGCTCCGGAAGATCTCATTGCGCACCAGCGTGGCCAGCTTGGAGAGGATTCGCAGGTACTCAATCTGATCCTCCGGATGGTTGGCAACCACGAACACGAGATGGACCGGATTGCCGTCCACCGCGTCAAAGTCAATACCGTCGTGAGAGACGCCAAGCGCCACCACCGGCTGCTCAACCTGGACCGTGCGCCCGTGCGCCACGGCCACGCCGTGGCCCAGCCCGGTGGACTGCAGTCGCTCGCGGTCAATCACCTTCTGGGCGAAGTCCCCAATATCCAGACCCGCGAGCCCGGTGAAGACTGGGGCGTTGTACACGATCTCCCGGAGTGCCTGATACTTGTTTGCGCTTCGGACGTTCCACATCACGCTGCCGGATTGAAACATCGTTCGTAGCAGGTTATCGAGACTCGATCCGTTGAACCGAGGTGCATGCTCGTTGTTCATGATCTTTCCGCGAGAGTATCAAGAAAACGCACATTGTATCCACAGCTTCGCTCGATTTTCTTTTTACGAATCTGCTATGCTCGCGGGTA
>CAYTGY010000388.1:0-3406 GCA_964437265.1 uncultured Spirochaetaceae bacterium
TACGATGCTCTGCTGCCGCCAGCGAGTCTGCCACCGTTGCAAGCCCCGCGCCGTCAATGCAGAGGTTCACGTACTCCACGCCGCCGTGGGATGCGTCGCGGCCACGCTCGATGGGCCCATGGCACATGAGGTCCATCATCAGCTCCGGGAAGACCTGCCACATGTGAGCCATGTGGAAATCAAGCCCTTCCGCGGTGGCATCCACCGCACCACGAAGGTGCGCGGAGAAGATCTCCCACAGGAGCTCAATGCTTGGCTCGCGCGCCGGCTCATCAAGCATCTCCCACAGCGCCACCTCCAGCACTGCGGGGAGGTTGATCTTCACGCAGTCGTTGAGCGTGTACTCACGGCCCGGCAGCGCGGACCAGTGACAGCCTGAGTACGCGCGTTCATTCGCCAGCGAAAGCGGATAGCCATTGCGGGCAAAACCGCGAGCCGTGTTCTCTACGCCAAGGAACTTTGGCGTTCCGCAGCGATCCTGAACCATGATCTCTACGCCCCGGCGCAGCAAGCCCGGGTCCACGTGGTCTCCCACGCAGACGCCCACGTTGACCGGTATCCGCAGCCTGTGTGCGGCCTCAAGAACGAGATAGGAGAAGTGGCCCGTCACGTCGTGCCCAGACGCGTCAGGTCCACCCACCTGGCAGTACGCGGTGTCCATGACAAAGTAGCAGGCAAGGTGAAAGATCGCTTCCTCGTCATCCAGCACCCCCGCCTCCACGTCGCGGAGGTAGAACGGCTCCAAGAGGAGGTCGATCCGGCCCAGCGACCCGCTCGAGTTGTACATCCGGGCGGCCATCTGGAACCACAGTGTCCACTGTACCGCCTCCAGAAATGTCTCCGGGGGCTCACCAATCAGATTCCGGTTGATCCTGGCCATCCGGAGCAGGTTCTCCCGGACCGCCCCGTCATGCGACTCGGCGACACGTTCGGCGGCGTCTGCGTGATTGCGGATCCAGGTCTGAAGCCCACACACCACCGCATCCAGCCCCTCGTAGAGCTCGGTTGCCTCCGCGTCCGTATTGGCCGCTCGGCCAGAGTCGATCTTCTTCTTGATCCCGTCCCAGCCGAGTGTGTACCCAATGGTCATGTCCTGGCAGAAATGTTGGACCGCCCCAATTCCGTGTTGGTGTTTGTACTTCCGCTGACGCTCGTGCAGGTGCTCGTAGCTCAGGTTCGGATTCCACGCCTCCTTGCGGTATGACAGGAAGTTGGTGCGGTAGCATCCGGCAAGCGAGCTCATTGGGTCGATGTAGGGTTGGTGCAGCTCCAGTATTCGTCTGAAGTTGCGTCCGTTGATCGCCGCGCCAAATGCGCCGCCGCTTGGATGGTTACTCTCCAGCTCAGCGTCTGCAAAGAGTACGTCGGTGATGGGGACTCCTGAGGGACCCATCAGCTCCACCATCCGTCGGTTGTCCTGCGGCGGCAGCACAATCGCGTGATCGTCAAAGTCCATGGCGCCAATCACCGACTGCTTTTCCTGCGTGTGACGCACCTTTGTTGCCCGCAGCGCATCAATGCGCGCCGCATACCCGTAGTCATTCGCTGTCACGCGAGCTCTCCTCCTCCAGGCCGGCAGCCTGGCGTGCCGCCTGGTTCAACCGCTCCATTGTCTCCGGTGATGGCGACGAGAGTCCCTCCGCGCCAAAGGCCATGCCCAAACTTCGGTACTTGTTCTCCGCCATTGCGTGAAATGCAAGGAGCTCGAACCGCACGTCCGTGGCCGTGCCGCGGCGGTTTGCGGCACGGCGGTCTCTGACCTGGTGCAGCTCCTGTACGAACTCCGCGATTTCACGAATAGATGATTCGGTATCATTGACACCGGGAACCACCGGCGTACGAATCAGGAGCGGGACATCGGTGCCCGCTATACCCCGCGCTGTGCGAAGAATGGCCTCATTCGAGACGCCGGTGACGCGCCGGTGTAGCGCATCATCCATGGTCTTGATGTCAAACATCACGAGGTCAATCAGCGGCAGCGACTGTTCAATCTTGGCCAACGGGTAGCAGCCGCAGGTCTCCACCGCCGTGTGGATCCCGTGCTCCTTTGCCTGTGCGAGGAGCTCGTGGCTGAAGTCCGGCTGCAAGAACGGCTCTCCTCCGGTGAGGGTCATGCCGCCCGTCTCTCCATAGAACGGGCGATCCGCCAGTACTTCGTTGAGCACCGCGGTTGCGGTCATCTGGCGTCCCACCAAGGTGAGTGCGCCACTGAAGCACTCCTCCGCACACGCTCCGCAGATAAGACAGCGCTCCCGGTCCAGCAGGTGACAGTCAGGACCAATCTGGTGCGCCCCGGAACGGCAGACCGTCACGCAGGCACCGCACCCCATGCACTGCCGGGGATGGAACTGGAGACTGGTTCCGCCGGTGAGACCCTCCGGGTTGTGACACCAGAAACACCGCAGCGGGCACCCCTTGAGAAACACGGCAGTTCTGATTCCCGGCCCATCGTGTATGGAGAATCGCTGAATATCAAACACCATTCCCGTCTGCATCCGTTTGCCTGAGCGCCGATTTTACCGCATCCGGAGAAATGGTGGGCGGGCAGCTTGGAATTCTCATGAGAACGCTGAGGTTTTTCGTGGTGGCGCACCGCCCTCGTTTGCGCGATGATGGTGCCATGACAACCCCTTCCGCATCCCTCTGGTCTCCGGAAGCGCAGCGCGAGCGCCGCGCCCGGTTGTTCAACGTGTATCGGTCACACATGGCCGGTGTTATTGACGAGTCAGGCGGCCGGCACGGCGAGGAGCAACCTCAGGGATACCGAGAGAAGCTCTGGCACGCGATGGCGTACCTTGCCGGATCGTCGGAAGACGCGGCGTACGCGAACACGATGCTCCAGAGCCTTACGCTGTCTTCGTGCCACTTCGCGCCGCTCAACACTATGCAGATCCTCAAGAAGTATGATCTGGAGCCGGCGACCGAGCAGATCCTTCTGGAGTACGCGCAGCGGAGTATCCCGGAGGAGATGAATCCCCGGACGCAGTTTGCGATGTACAATCCGAACTTTGCGTCTATGGCAACCGCGTTTCTCATTCTTGCTGGAGAGCAGTTTGACAACGCGGAGGCGCTGGAGCGCGGGGTGGAACTGCTGGATGACCTCAGACGCGTGTTCACCCGCTGCGGCACGGTCATGGAGTACGGAAGCTCCACGTATGCTCCCATCACCACGCTGGCAATGGCGGAGATAGTCAATTATGCGCGGAATCAGGAGGTGGCGGCTCTGGCGCGCCGGTGCGAGCACCGGATGTGGGCGGAAATTGCCACACACTACCATCTTCCGTCCGCACAGCTTGCCGGACCGTACTCGCGGGCGTACTGGATTGATTCGGTGGGCCACTGCACCGCCCTCCATGGCTTTCTGCACTACGCGTTTGGGGACGCCATAGTGGTGAACCCGGTTCGG
>CAYTGY010000389.1:0-3399 GCA_964437265.1 uncultured Spirochaetaceae bacterium
CGCCGCGGGGACCAGTTTCCATGCCGGGCTGGTGGCTTCCTACCTGCTCGAGTCGGTTGCACGAATCCCGTGTACCGCGGAGCTCGCCAGCGAGCTTCGCTATCGCAACCCCATTGTGGAGCGCAACACCGTCTACTTCGCCGTATCCCAGAGCGGGGAAACGGCGGACACGCTCTACGCAATGCGGGAGCTCCAGCGCAAAGGCGCACGGGTGCTCGGCATCTGCAACGTAGTAGGAAGCACCATTCCTCGCGAATCAGACGGCGGCGTGTACATACACTCCGGCCCTGAGATCGCCGTGGCGAGCACCAAGGCGTTTACCAGCCAGCTCACCGCCCTGTATCTTTTCAGTCTCATCATGGCCAGGATGCGCCATATGGGGATGGAGGAGGGGCTTTCCTTCATTCGGGCAATGGAATCCATTCCGGCGCACGTCCGGCAGATCCTGGAAACCAAGGACCATATCTTGGCAATCGCCAAGAAGTACGCGTATGCGGAGGATTTCCTCTTCCTGGGTCGCGGCCTCAACTACCCGGTTGCGTTGGAGGGAGCGCTCAAGCTCAAGGAGATCTCCTATATCCACGCGGAAGGATACAGTGCTGCTGAGATCAAGCACGGGCCCATCGCCTTGATCAACGAGGTCACCCCCAGCCTCTTTCTGGTCAGTGACGACGGACTGCGAGAGAAGGTCATCTCCAACATGAAGGAGATCAAGGCGCGCAAGGGGCCGGTGATTGCCGTTGCAACGGAGGGTGACGCGGACGTCTCCAGCATCGCAGATGACGTGATCACCATTCCCCGCGCAAATGAGTTGGTCTATCCCTTCCTCATGGTGATCCCGCTCCAGTTGTTCGCCTACTACTGCGCGCTGGAGCTTGGGCGCAATGTAGACCAACCGCGGAACCTGGCCAAGAGCGTCACGGTGGAGTAGCGACGTGGGAGTTCGCGCCACGTCATTGTTTGCCTGCGTGCTGGCGCTGTTGGTCGCACCTGTCCACCTCGCGGCCCAGTCGGGAAGCACTGAAGGTGACGCCGGTCAAAATGACGGAACCTACCTTCTGGTGACCGGACCCGAGCGCAGGATCGGCCTGGACTTCCTTGAACCGAACGTGCTGGAGTACACCTACGGTCGCTACGTGAATGAGTCGGGAACCGTTCACCTGTACCATCTCACCAACGCGGCACCATCGCAGACCACCGGCCGGTTCTTCTGCAGCGTCGGAGTGTTGGGCGTGGCGCAGACCAAACTGGGAACGTACGCGCGGTTTGACACGCGCGAGTTTACCCTCCTGCTGCAGTGGGATGAGGGCATCACTGAGGCGGATCTGTGCACGTTTCTGGCGCGCTTCCTGCGCGACTTTGCCTTCTTTCGGAGCGTCTCCGCCCAGTATGAGGTGCCGCTGCCCGCGGTCATCAAGTAGTCGCGCCGTTCTCCGATAATCGAACTATGAGGTTGTCCCTGCGGTTGTGGATTCCGTGGCTTCTGGGGATCGTGTTCGCGGCGGGAAGCCTTCCGGTCCACGGTCAAGACGGAGAGACCGGCACGAGCCCGCTGCGAATTGCACCCGCCGACGTTCGTGTTGAGCAGACACTCGAAGGCGGCTACTACCTGATCGTTCGTGCCCGTGCCGGGCTTGGCTCCATCCTGCTCACCGAATCCACCGAAGACCCTACCATAGATGCATCCACCTACGCGTACCGCAACCCCGAGTACCATCCGGAGAACGGCGACGAACGTCGCCTGCTCAACGGCGAGTTCCTGAATACGCCCGGGCTCCACTCACTCATTGACTCTACCCCGTCAACCGACTCGCTGTTTGGGCAGGCGTTCAAGCTCTTCATCCCCTACATCGTAGAGTACGGATACCCGTGGAGCCGCAACGGAACGGTCCAGGTGCTTGACGGGACGTACTTGAGCATTCGGGCGTTTGAGGAGCCGTATGGTGACTACACCGGGGGCTTTCAGGACAACCCGTTTATTCTCCGTGTGACGCAACTGCCGGCGGCGCCGGTGGCCGTTGCGGCACCTCCGTCGTTGGACAGCAAGCCTGACCCGTTTGTCGCGAACGCTCCGCCGGCACCGCCGGCGCCCGTTGCGGTGCAGCCGGACCGTGGCTCAGGCTACATGCCGGACGCGGTGGAGGAGTTTGAGCGCATTGCTGAGGACGGTGGCGGAGACGCCACCTGGACGCCGGGTGAAGCAGGCCTCATAGACCGGTTTCGGGAGATAGTAGCGCGGACGGAGGGCCCATCCATTGACCTGGTCGTTGCGCTTGATACGACGCAGAGCATGGAGAACGATATTCCCTACCTCAGATCCCAGCTGGTCCCCATGTTGCGAGAGCAGGTTGCCGGCAGAGCAACGCTGCGCGTTGGGATGATCTTCTACCGCGACTACATGGAAGCGTACCTGACTCGCCGGTATGAGTTCCAGGACGACCTATCGATGGTACAGCGCGCCGTTGAGACCATTCGGGTAGGTGGGGGCCGGGACATCCCGGAAGCCGTCTATGAGGCCCTCTACGCCGCGGTGACGGGCTTCTCCTGGCAGGCAGAGGAACGATTGGTGGTGCTGGTTGGCGACGCCCCACCGCATCCGCTGCCCCGCGGCTCAGTAACGCGGGAGATGGTCCTGGAAGCCGCCGAGCGTGAGAACGTGCGGATCCACACCGTCATTCTTCCGCATGACCGTGCGGCAGCGGCATCACACACCGCGCTTCGGTAGGGTCCGTAACGCTTCCAAGGGCTCACTCCTGGTCCATCATCTCCAGCAACGTGGTTGCCAGAACGCGAGGCCATTCCGGAATGGGCTCACTGTGCATGTCATACATTCCCAGGAGCTCCACGAATCCGGCGCGTGCCCGCTCCATATCTCCGCGTTTGTAGTAGATGAACGCAGTTTCGTAACGCGCTGTCGCCAGTGCCTCGAGATGATCCGGAAAACGTTCCGCAACCGCCTGGTAGTACGCAATGGCGGCATCGTAGTTCTCTTCATCCACCGCTTCTTGGGCGTTCTGAATGAGCTCAGCCTGAGAAAGCTATGGATCGATCTCTGACGGCACCGTGCTGCAGGAGAGCAGCACTATTGCCAAAACCGCGGACAAGGTGAGCATTCGTCGCATGGTTCAAGCAATGTACACCGCAAAGGAGTGCTTTTCAACCGTACACTTCGTCGCTGATCGGCAGGTTTCGTCTGAGCTCCTGGAGGAACTCCTCTTCGTCTCCCATGGGCTCGTACGCGTCGCACTCCTCCATGCTTCGTCGTATGACGGTGAAGTACTTGTAGAACTTCTCATCTCCAAGTTTCTTCCGCCACTTCCCAGCAGCGCACCGGACACGGAGGAGATATCGCTGTCCATCCTCTAGTGGCTCTGGGACGAGCTTGCAGTTGCGACAATT
>CAYTGY010000390.1:0-3386 GCA_964437265.1 uncultured Spirochaetaceae bacterium
GAACCCCAGACCGAACGGCGACGCAAACCCGTCGGCGGCGCAGAATCCGTGACGCAGATCACCACGTCTATGAGGGGGTATCCTATGCCGTAGATCAATGAATTACTTCGCTCGCAAGAACTCTTGCCAGGTGATCTTGTGACCCGCGTTGCCGCACGACCCGAAACCCGAGCGCTTCGACCTTCGCCCGCAACTCGTTGAACGACAACGACGGAACGTTGGACATCAGACGCTCAATTCGATGTCTCGGACACCCACGAACACCGTCTGCGGAGCCTCATCGTCACCGTCTTCCAGGCAGACTTCGATGGCCTCCTTGATGTTCTGAAGGGCCGCTTCCAGGGTGTCTCCATACGAACGGCAACCCTGAAAAACCGGACACTCGACGATATAGAGTCCGTCGGCGTCCTGTTCAACGATGACCGGATAGTGCTTCTTGTTCTGCTGGCTCATACACCTATCTCTTCGATCTCCGCTTCGAAGCGCACGGGCTGGACCCCACGCCCCACAACACCACACCGCATCACTTCAGTGTTTCGAAAACGCGGGGATCGTGTACCCAATGACTTCCCCACCCCGATACCTGACGATGATCCCATCATCCCGGTACTCCGTGTCATCTGCCACATCCGGCCGTCGAAGACTCACGTAGAGCACGTCCGCTTCCCGGTCATAGGTGATCCACAGATTCTCGCGAGACGAGTCGATCAGGTCATGAGCAAACGGAATGATCTTCTCTACGCTTATGTCGGCCATACTCCATTTCAGAGCTCTACCTGCCCAGCCCGGCCGATCAATCTGTGGGTACGTTCGGCGGGACCAGAACCTCGTTTCTGATTGCCACGATCTCTTCAGAGCTGAACTGCGCGCCTGTCTTGAGCGCACCCATCTCCACGTGCTCACCCAGCAGACCCGCGAGTATATCGTCGGCTTGCTCTCCAAAGAGGATCCCCGCCTCACGCCGGTTCGCTCTCCCCAATGTCCACGTGCTCGCGAATCAGCGCGAGGAAGTCGTCCTCGTCGTGCATGACGCGCATCGTGCTCCGCCTACGGAAGCTTCGCCAGCACCTGCTCCTTGGACTCCGCCAAGGCGAATTCGTCCAGCGCCGCATCGAGCGCGGCCTGGTCCTCACAGACCATGATGCGCTCGCGCTCGCCCTCCGCGAGACCGAACTTGCGGTCGAGCTGGCGCGCCAATGTATCGCGTCTGGACTCCAGAGAGCCCTTCTCCAGCATCTTCTGTGCGTACGTCATAAAGCCACCCTCCACATCAAAGTACCCCCGCCGCGATGCGGTGGCCATGAGCTCATCCATTTCGTCTTCGCTCTTCACGATGACGTAGATCTGCTCCACCACCCGGGCGAGGTGTTGGGCAGCCGGATCCGTCTCTGCGCGGTGCAGCAGCTCCGTCAGAAGCTCCATGGTAGCTCGTTGCAGCTGGAGCCGCGCGTGCTTGAGCGCAACCAGTCCCAGCATCGCTCGCACCGACCCCGTGATCATTTCATCCGGGATCGTCGTGAGGTTCACGAACACCGGTCGGTAGTGCGGGACGTGGATGGAATCCGCACCACCCTGGATGAGCTCTGCGAACTGTAACGCCTCGTTCCACGGTTCCTCACCGTGGTAGAGCACCACAGGCAGGATCTCAGGAAGGAGCCCGTCCCGATGCTTCTCTGGTTCGGATACGAGCCGCTGCCAGATCGTGGCCATGTAGCGCAGCAGCTGAAGCGTCACCCACTGGTTGGGGTACGACTTGTGTTCGTAGAGCACGTAGACGTACGCAGTGCGCTCGGGCACCGCGGATCCGCGCCACGTGAATTGCAGCAGCAGGTCCGTCCGGTGGGTCCTCGCCCGCCTATCTACGAGCGACTCCGGCTCCACCGTGACCCGCGCACCGGCGAACCGCCGTGCCTGTGGTTCAGAAAGGAGTAGGAGCGTAAGCTCCTTCGCGGTCTCCGGGTTACCGAACGTGGCCCGGAACAGGGTGTCGTACGGGGTGTTTGTATCACTCACACCCTCTCTAACTGCCGGAACTGCGCCGGTGCTTCACATCGCGGATCAGACAGCGGGCGAAGCCACGGACCTCGCGTCGGCATGCTCACCCATCTTTACGTGATCGCGGATCACCACGTCTATGACGGAGGTTCCTATGCCGTAGATCACTGGATTACTTCTTCAGCTGGAGGAGCTGCGCCTGAACGCTCTCCAGAATACCGTCCCGGATGTACTTGCTCGCCTCCAGGATCTCCACGCCAATGAGCTCAGCGTCTGCATTCAGCTCCGCCGTGATGTTTGGCGAAATCGCTACGCTGAGCGGTGCAGCTTCTGCGCTCGCTCATCAACGAACTCAATCAGCTTCTGAATCTCCGAAACCTGTTCCTCTTCGAACATAGGTTGCCCGCATTGGCTACAAGTCCAGGCAGGCACGTCATCCAGAATAATGTGTACATCATCGCGATCGAGGTGAAACGGCGCGCTACCCCTGAGCATCTCTCCGCCACAAGACATGCATTTCATGCTTTTTTCCTTTTCCTGAATCCGGGGTCCCAATAGGTTTCCGTCGGAATGTAAGCGGTGATTACGGCCAGATACTCGTCTTTCGGTGCACACACTATGTGTAGAGCCCGACCATTCTTACAACGGCCTAACATGAGGCAACTATGGCCTCGCGCATCATTCGGATAATCCTCAATCACCTCTCCGGCAAAGATAACCGACCTAACGTCCTGAGTGGAAACCATCCGGTCCGTGCGCGACATTCGTTCGATCGCGTGAGGCAGGTAGAGAATTCGCTCCTTTGCCCTATCTCTCAGAACGCCAAGAAACTGATCAGCTTCCATCGTTCGTGGGGCTCAAACTTCGTAGAATGGAATCCACGACCAAGACACGTTCTTCAACGGGCAACGAAATCGCCTCATCGATCAGTGTCTGTCTGTTCACAACTATACCTCCGGCAGTGACATCCGCGGCGCGGCAGGTGTCCGGGGACGAATTGGCAACCGGACGCCCGCGAGAAACCGCGAGCGCCGTGCCGCTCCGCCTCATGCCGCAGTGCCCGTGACGCCGAAACAGCCACGGAAACCGGTCGTCGGCATGCTTTGTTCAGTCTTTGAACAACTATACCGCAAACCGGTGAAGATTCAAGGGAAAGAAGTGAATTCTAGGGGGAATTCGTGCGATCAGCCGGGGCTGATGTCGCGAGGCACGCCCTGCTTACGGAAGCTTCGCCAACACCTGCGCCTTGGACTCCGCCAAGGCGAATTCGTCCAGCGCCGCGTCGAGCGCTGCCTGGTCCTCACCGGCCATGATGCGCTCGTGCTCACCGTCGGCAAGACCGAACTTGCGGTCCATCTGGCGGATGAGCACATCCCTGCTGCGCTGCAGCG
>CAYTGY010000391.1:0-3383 GCA_964437265.1 uncultured Spirochaetaceae bacterium
TTCCACTTTCCATAATACTCTGTCCGGGAATCTATTCCGGAGGAGAAATATCATGGAAGGAACAAGCATCAAGGAGTTGAGCGAGGCTGTCCTCGCTGAGATGCACCGGCTCGGTTACGCCGCTCAGACGATCGATTCATATCGTCGACTGTACGCAAAGCTGCTACGGTACGCAGAGAAGGTCGGTGTCGAGGAGCACTCCGTCGAGTTCTCTGAGACGTGGCTGAAAGAGTCTCTCGGGATCGATCCCACGTGCGTGGCGAGTAGGAAAGAGGATCCGTACACACGGGAGAACTACCTTCCGATCCGGGTGTGCCAGTGTCTGACAGAGTGGCGACTCCACGGATGCCTCGCGCTCAAGAAGCAGGGCAAGCTCGCCGCCCTGCCGGTGCCCGAGCAGTTCAAGAGCGGATACGAGTCCTATGTCACCTTCTGCCGGGATGCCGGATACTCCGAGCGAGGAACCTACACGCGGCTGAACCGCATCAAGCGGATGCTCTTGTTCTTCGATCAGCACGGCGTCTTGGACGTCAGCCGCATCGACGCTACCGACATATCCGCGTTTTACAGGTCACAGATCGAACTCGACAGTCGAACGGTTGCCGCGATGTTGACTGCAACTCGGGTCTTCTTTCGTCATCTGTACCGCACGGGTCTCACTGAAGATGATCTTTCACAGAAGCTACCAACGGTGAAGCCGAACCGGCAGTTCAGACTTCCCCGTGTGTGGCGCCAGGAGGATGTCCTTGCCGTCCTCAACTCGATAGACCGGGGGAATCCTGTCGGCAAACGCGATTACGCGATAATGATGCTCATCAGCCGCTACGGGTTGCGCTCGGCGGACGTGAAGACGCTCAAACTCTCTGAGTTGAATTGGGACGATCGTGTCATTGAGATCGTTCAGAGCAAGACCGGCATTCCGCTCAGATTGCCTATCCTACGGGACGTTGGATGGGCGCTCATCGATTACCTTCAAAATGGCAGGCCACCTTCTGAGTATGCGGAGGTTTTTCTCACCAGTACCGTTCCGATTCGCCCGTTCGGCGTTCACTCCTGCGGGCTCAATGCGATCCTTGCCAAGCGGGTACGGGAGGCAGGGGTGAGAATTCCGGCAGAACTCCCGAAGGGCATGCATTCGCTTCGTCACACACTCGCAAGCGTCATGCTCGCAAAAGGGGTGGAGCTGCCAATTATCTCCTCGGTGCTCGGACATCTCACATCCGAAGCGACCGGTGTCTATCTCCATACAGATGTCGAGCGCCTGAGAGACTGCGCTCTCGATCCTGAGGAGGTGCTCTCCCATGGAACCAGGTAGAAACACCTTCGCCGAGGTCGTCAGCGACTACATCGGTGAGAAACGGGCCACAGGTTGCGATTTCACGAAGGCGGAACAGACCCTTCGACGCATCGTGGCACTGCAGAAGCTAACCGACGGGGGCGAACCTAGTCTATCGCCTGAGCTTCTTTCTCGGTGGCTCGAAAAGACTCCATGGGAGAACGAGACGAACCGGAAGAACCGAATCAGCCTCCTTCGGGGGCTTGGGGCGTTCATGACACGAATGGGCTACGATGCGATCGCCGTTCCGCGGCGTCTGACCCCCGTTGCTGAGTACGCCTACACGCCCTACATCTTCTCAGAAAGCGAACTCGGTGCTCTGCTCCAGGCGGTGGACCGTCTCTGTGAGCGTGGCATCTCCAGCCATTCGGACCTGGTGTTCCCGCTGGTCTTCCGGATCCTGCTCGGTTGCGGAACGCGAATCACAGAGACGCTACTGATCGGGAAGAACGACGTGGATCTTCACAACGGAACAATCCTTCTCCTGAACGCGAAGAACAAGAAAGAGCGCATCATTCCCATGGCTGCGTCCGTCACCCAACGATGTCGCACCTACATAGCCAAGAGCTCGTTAGTGCGAGGCTTTGGCTCCTCGGAGTGGTTTTTTCCAAACAACGAGGGCAGGCCCTATGACTCTGGAAGCCTGTACTGCTTCTTCCGAACAGCGCTACGTCGCGCGAGCATCTCTCATGGCGGCAGAGGTCGCGGACCACGTCTTCACGACCTCAGGCACACCTTCGCTGTCCGGGTTCTCCAAAAATGGGTGGGCAACGGGCAGGATTTGACGACCGCACTGCCTCATCTTGCCATTTACATGGGCCACGAAGGGCTGAAAGCCTCGCAACACTACTTGCGACTGACGGCTACGATGTTTCCCGAGCTCATCAAGACCGTTGAGAAGGAGTTCGGCTGGGTCATTCCGGAGGCGCATCGTGGCTGAAACCGATTTCGCCCGACACCTATCCGCATTTCTTACCCAATATCTTCCGGGACAGCGGAATCTGAGCACGAACACCATCGCCTCCTACCGGGATGCGATGAAACTCTTCCTCGTTTTCTGCGAGACTGTCGGCAAGTTGAAACCCGACAAGATCCGTATCTCGCTCATCAGCCCTGAGCTCCTTGCAGCCTATCTTGGATGGCTCGAGCGGGAGCGCCACTGCGGCGTTTCGACCCGGAACCAGCGATTGGCCGCGTTCAAATCCTTCTTTCATTACGTCGCAGCCGCCGAACCCGAGCATCTTCTCGCCTGCCAACGGATCCTTGGGCTACCGATGAAGAAGACCGCGCGCCGGCCGATGAGTTTCTTCTCACCCGAAGGGCTGCACCGGCTGTTGAGCCAACCTGACACGACCAGCTCGCAAGGCCGGCGTGACCATGCTCTGCTCGTACTGCTCTACGATTCGGCGGCGAGAGTTCAGGAGATCTGTGACCTCCGCATACGAGATCTCAGATTCGAACGTCCTGCCACGGTGAAACTTCAGGGGAAGGGCCGAAAGACGCGCGTCGTTCCCATTACCACCAGGACCGCGTCCATCATGGAGGACTACCTCAAAGAGAGAGGATGGATCGGTAGAAGCGCAACTCTGGATTTTCCGCTGTTCGTGAGTAGCCGCAAATGCAAGCTCACCCGCGCCGGGGTCGCTCACATCCTCGACAAGTACGTGCGTTCCATGTTGCTCACCGACAGCTCCGACGTACCCGCGTCCGTCTCGCCTCACTGCCTCAGGCACAGCAAAGCCGTGCATCTACTCAGAAGTGGGGTGCCGCTGATCTACATCCGTGACGTTCTCGGCCACGCTTCGGTAACCACCACGGAGATCTATGCGAAAGTGGACGCAGAAGAGAAACGGAAGGCCCTCGAAGGCGCTTACGAGGCGCCGGCACAGCACATCGTGCCCGAGTGGGAAAAGGACAAAGGTCTGATGACCTGGCTATCTGATCTGTGTCGATGAGAAGTTATGTGAAGTTGCCGAGACGTCGATCCTTTGTCCGCCACGACTTACATCGGCGAGTTCGCATAAGTGAAGACTTCACATAATTTCCG
>CAYTGY010000392.1:0-3383 GCA_964437265.1 uncultured Spirochaetaceae bacterium
CGAAGCACCGGTGATGGCGTCCGCCCGGCCTTCATCGTCAAGCTCCAGCTCACCAATATCCTGATTCTCCAGAAGCCACTCTTCCGCGGCATCCGCTTGCTCGTACCACGGAGCCATGGCATTGCCGTGAGCAACCATGCCGTACTCGCCGTTCCGCGAGCGTACATATTTGGAGGTGCCGTTGTCACGATGAGCGGCGTTCCACTCCACCATGGTGATCTGGTTGTCCTCCACTTCCAGGACCACGACGTCCTTCCACCCGCTCTCCTCGCCGAACTCCTCAGCCTGGGCGAAGTAGACGCCATCCTCATAGTCACCGGTTGCTTCTTCTTCACCGCCACCGTCACCGCCGCAGCCGGATAGCATCAGCGCAACCATGACAAGTACTGCCAACAGTAGCTTTACTCGAAAAGACATACGACCTCCCTCATTTGACATGTACTAATCAAGCTATGAGGGCGTGGGAAAGGTCGAAATAGGCTGTTTGGGCTACTGGTCCCGGAGGCTCTCCATAGGTGACACGCGGGCCGCGCCGGCGGCCGGCAGCATGCCAAAGACGGTGCCCAGAAGGAGTGCCAGGGCGGCGCCGGCCCCTATTGCCTGGATGCCCAGGGTTAACGGGAGCTCGGGCTCGGTGCCCGGCGGGCCAAAGGTGAACATCGGCGTGAGCGCGGTGATGATCGACCCGTTGAAGAGGACGGCGATGGCCACGCCAAGCGCGACACCAATCAGGGTGAAGATCATCGACTCTCCCATGAAATGGGCAACGATCCTCGGCCGGGTGCTGCCGAGCGCGCGACGCAGACCAATCTCCCGCGTCCGCTCGAGAATGCTCACCAGCATGCTGCTAAAGATCCCGAAGGCGCTGATCAGCAGCGCCACCATTCCCAGTGCGCCAAAGAACGTGGTGGCCGTACGAACCGTTCGCGCCATAGCCTCGAGGATGCCTGAAGACCGCGGGTTGGATGGGCTACCCTGCCAAACCGCCACGGGAACCTCCTCACCCACCAGCGATTCCATGATTGCCTCGACCCGGGGCTTCGCCTCATCAAAGGCGACGCCGTTGAGCCGGCCCATGATTACCCGGTAGTTGTCCGCGCCAAAGCGTTCGAAGAGCGCTTGCGGCACCACCGCATCCCCAACACCTTGGACCATCCGCTGGTAGTAGGGCGGGTCCTCAAAGACCCCAATCACCGTGAACGCGCGCTCGCGGCCGGCGGTTGGAGCACCCATCTGCACGCGCGTGACCGTCCGGCCAACTGCGGCCTCCGGGCCTCCGAACAGGACCGTGGCAATCTCCTCGCCAACAACCACCACGGGAGCGGCCTCCTCGAGGTCCGCCGCGGTCAGAAACGATCCTGCGACCATCTCGAGATCGTAGAGATCACGGTATGCCGGCACGGTTGGCACGACCCGACGGATTCGGTAGTACTCCTCACCCACTCGGATCTCAAACGGCATGCTGCCCGTACTGCCGGAGACAACGGAGGTCAGCGCCGGATACTCCCGCTTCAGCGCGGAGACCGTTGCGGCTGAGAATGCACCGGGGCCCTCCCAGGAGGTGGATCCATCCTCGCCGACCGTGGCGTTGGCAACCACCAGGATGGACTCGTACGCCTGCACGGGATTGTTGAGCGAGTCCTGAAGCCGGAAGGAGAGGTTGAGCACCAGAACAACGGCCGCTACGCCAAGGGCCATGCTGAATATGGAAAGCACGCCCCGAAGAGGATGTTGACTGAGCCGGTTAACAAATGACTGGAGTATGAGACGCACGTCAACCTCCTCAAGCGCGCAGCGCTTCCGCAGGATCCACCGCGGATGCCTTGTACGCCGGGTATACGGCGAACACCAGGTTCACCACCAAGGTGATCCCAAGCGCCAACGCCACAGTCTCAAGCGTGAGCCCAAGTGCCGGCCCTGACGCTCCGGCAGGACCCTGCGGAGTCAACATCAGAGCGATGATCTTCGTCAAGACCGCGGCCAGCCCAATCCCCAGCACGCCGCCAAGGAGACCCAATCCCATGGACTCGGTGAGATACTGCTTGAAGATCGCTGAACGTGACCCGCCCAGTGCGGCGGAGATGCCAATCGCCTTTCGCCTGCGAACCACCCGGGCCAGCATCAAGTTGAGGATATTGATGGCCGCAACAAAGAGCCCAATGCTGGACAACAGCCCAATCACCGTCAACACCGGCACCACGCGACGCCGCTGCTCCAGGAAATCTGCCCTCCGGTTTACCACCTCAACCGCCTCACCGAACTGCACGTCAACAAACGTGGTGAGCTGTTGGACGGCAACATCCAGCCGCTCTGGGTCGGTAACGGAAAAGGTCAACGCGTGAATCTGGCCCCCAAACACAAACGGCCGTGAGAGCGTGACCGGGATGAACCCCGCCTGATCAGCAAAGGCGGCCTCACCCTGGACGTCGGCGGCCGCGGGCTCCAGAATGCCAAGGATGGTATATGCGGCCCCGTTGAGTCTGATCCGGTTTCCTACCACCGCCTCCGGCTCTCTCTCCGGGTACAGCTGACGCGCGAGCCCGTCACCCAGTACAATGACCGCGCGCTCGTCTTCCACGTCGCCGTCCGTGAAGAGTGATCCATGCGCGGGTACCGCTCCGTATGCCTGAAAGAACTCGGGCGTCACCGCCCGGCCGCCAAACTGTTCTATCTGGGCGTTCGGCGGAATGGATCCTGGTTGATCCGGAGGGAGATCATCGTCGGTCATCAACGGTGTCTCCTCAATCGCGGTCACGGTACCATCCTCATTGCGGATGAATCGACTGGCGGCAGGACGCGGCATATCAGACTCTCCCAGCGAGAAGTCCTGCCAGAACGCCACGTATCCGTAATCAACCGAGGGACAAGCCTCCTTGGCTGCCGCGAGGTCCTCAAATGAGAAGCCCATCGGCGGGCCTGAGGCGCCGGTCTCCGGATCAATGCGGTGAATGGAAGAAAAGCCGCCAAGTGAATCGCTGCGCGGCTGAAGGGAGATCTCCCGCCACGTGGGATTGTCCAACATGGAGCGCATGGACCCAAGGTAGTTGGTGTAGATCCCCAGGACCGCGGAGATGATCCCAACGCCAAGCGCAATCCCCAAGACCACTACAAATGACTCCAGCATCCGGTGGCGAATATAGCGCCACGTGACACGAAGCGAATCGGTGAGCCTCATGGGGCCTCCAGGACTTGGATCTCTGCAAGGATTGCCTCCGGGTCCAGGCGCTTATCTATTGGACCGTCGCTGACCACCTGGCCGTCCCGGAGACGGAGCATCCGCCGTCCGGTATGGCCAAGGCGTTCGTCGTGGGTGACCATGAGGACGGTCAGCCCCTCCGCATTGAGCTCGCGCAACACGGAGAGGATCTGCATGCCCATTTCAG
>CAYTGY010000393.1:0-3365 GCA_964437265.1 uncultured Spirochaetaceae bacterium
CTGTAGCAGGTATCGCTCAGATCTGAGAGCGCATCAAAAACGTAGTATCCACCCGGACCCACGTCGCGCACCGTCCGGTGGATCCGCGTGATGAAGTACTCGAACCCAAGCTCAGGATCGTTGCGCTCCACAATGACATCGTCGTCTTCCGGCAGCACCGCTTCATGTCCGCCAAACCGGAAGTAGACCAGCTTCCGCGATTGTGATTTTGCGTGCGCCAGAAACGCGTGGGTGAACGGCCGGTAGAGCGCGATGTTGTCCAGACGCCAGACCACGTTGTCGCCTGCTCGCAGATTTCCGAGCACTCCGTCCAGCGAAGGAATCCCCGTGCTCTCATGTGGTCGGTCGGCGTACCTCTGATGCATACGCCGACTATAGGCTGCCGGTGGGTCTGGGTCAAACGGCAACGAAGCGTCGCTACATGGAATCTCGGTCGGGGGCCGGTCGCGGAGCCGCGCTCTCGACTTCTAGACTGGAGGGTCCGATTGAGAGTCGCACGGTATCTAGCACAGTGATCACCGTGGCGACAGCTTCCGTCGCGGCCACGACCGTCTGCTCCGCCTCGTCAGACAATCCGCTCCGACGGGCCATTGATAGCATACTCTCTACCTCGATGAGACGGGTCTGAAGACTCGCAATCTCTTCACGTAGGCCGGTTGCCTGACTCTCCGTGATGGCACTGCGGTCGCTGCAACCGCTCATCCCCAAGAGCGAACCGACCGCGAGAAGGGCAACAGCAACGAGTGTGATAACGGACTTCATCGACTCCTCCCAAGCGTAACCTATCCACGCGCTTGTTCACGTTTTGACCAGATACTGTCCGTTTTTCGTGAAGAGAGAGTCCCATGCCCGGACCACCTCATAACTCATAGCTTGAACCGGCAAGCGCTCTGCGAAAGACCCGTGGTTACGGAGTAATGCGAATACGGACCCAATCTGGTCCTAACCTTCACATATGATCCCTACCCTCGTGAGTGACAAAGCCTGAAGAGCAGGCTCGCCCCACCACGGGGATAGGAGGGCAACATGAGACGAATGGATTGGCGCAGACCGCTGCAAACGCTTGCACTTGGCACAGCGGTCATACTCATAGCCGCCGGATGTACCGCCGGTGGGCCTGTGACGTACGAGGAAGCCGAGGAACTGCGCGAGCAAATCTCCGCAATGGAGGATCGTTTGAGCGACGTTGAGAGCATGCTCGTCGACGCACAGAACGGCGAGCTTCCAGAGAACGCACAGGGCACACTCGAAGATGCCGAGGGGGAGGTCGCGGCCGTACTGACGTCGCTCGGAGAGATCCGCGACGCGCTCGTCACGCCCGAGCCGGCGGGAGAGGTGCCCCCACCTCAACCCGCACCGGGAGCCGGCGGGACATCGATGTAGCCGCGGCTCCTTCGCCTTACGGCCGCCCACGTTCGCTTGTGCGCGGTCTTTTCACATATGAAGACACTCAACTACACATCACACAACGGAGAAGCTATGACTATCAGAATCACCAGAACACGACTTTGGGCCATCGCGTTGACCGTACCCCTGCTTCTGGCGGCGGTCTTGGCCGACGCGCAAGTGTCCCCTGACTTCACCCCGAACGAACCCGCAGTTTCCGTAGGACAGGAAGAGCTGGAGGAGTTCGTGGTCGCCTACCTTGAGGTTCGGGAGATACAGGAGGAGCTGAACGAGCAAGTCGACAGAATTGTGGAGGAGTCCGAGCTTAGCGTGGAACGACTTCACGAGATTGACCAACTCGCTCAGGCTTCCGAGGCTGAGGGGTCAATCGAACTCAGCACCGTCGAGGACCGTGAACTCGCCGAATATCGCGATGTCCTGCGGAGTCTTGCGGTGGTCCAAGAGGAGAAACAGGACGAGATGATTGACGCAGTTGAGAACGAAGAACTCACCGTTGAGCGCTTCAACGAGATCGTCCTCGGTGTTCAGTCGGACCAAGAGCTTCGCAGGCGCACGGAACAGGCGCTACAGGAACGGATTGAAGAGCTGGAGGAGGAGAACGAAGAGGACGAGTAACCCCAGGGCCACAGGGCGAAGACTCAACCGGCAAACAGTGTCTTGTTCCCGGACACCAACCGTCGGGTGAGCGGCCCAAGGAGAAACGGCAGGAGTGAGGCCACCAAGGCAAGCAACCATCCGGAACGTGGTATGGGCGGAAGAGACAGAACTGCTGATATGCCAGGCAGCGTGGCAGCGCCGACTATCAGACCAAGGCAGAGCAGCACCGCTCCCCAGACCCACGGATTCTGAGTGATGTCGTTCCAGTACCATGTGGTGCCCGGACCCCGCATGTTGAACACGTGCCACACCTGCGAGAACGCCAGAGTGAGAAACCCCACCGTGACCGCTCCTTCATCTGTAATGCCAAGCGGGCCCAGCGCTACCAGAAACGCCGCCAGTACCGCGGCGGCGATCACCACGCTGAACGCAACAAGCGCGCGCCAATGGCGTGGCTCCAGCACCGGGCTCTCCGGATCACGGGGCGGCTGATCCATCACGTTGGGGGCACCCGGGCCTACGCCCAGCGCCAGTGCCGGGAAGACGCCGGTGACCACGTTGAGAAAGAGGATCTGTAGCGGGAGCAGCGGGAGCGGCAGTGCCGCCACCGCGGCAATGCCAACGGCGATGATTTCCGCAAGGTTGCACGACATCAGGTAGACCACAAACGTGCGAATGCTCGCAAATATGATCCTCCCGTAGCGAACCGCAGTCACCACCGATCCCAAGGCATCGTCGGTAAGGACCATGTCCGCGGCCTCGGCTGCCACATCGGTCCCGCGCTCTCCCATCGCCACGCCAATGTGCGCCCGCTCCAGCGCCGGCGCGTCGTTCACCCCGTCTCCGGTCATGGCCACAATCTCGCCACGGTCTCGATGCCACTCAACAAGCGCCAGCTTCTGCTGCGGAGTCACGCGAGCAAAAACCCGGACCCCCGGCTCTGAGTCCTCGGACTGCAGATAGGAGTCGATCTCGCTGCCGCTGACCACCGGTGCGGACTCGTCATCTATGATGCCCACCTCCAGCGCGATCGCACGGGCGGTACGGACATTGTCTCCGGTGATCATGGCCACCTTGATGCCGGCTTCTCTGCACCGGGAGATCACCTCCGCAATCTCACTCCGGGCCGGATCTCGCAGCCCAACAAGGCCTACCGGCTCCAGGTCGATGTAGACATCCTCAGGCTCAACGCGCTCAGTGTCGGGCATATCAATGCGTCGCCGGGCCACCGCGAGCACACGTAGCCCATCGTCCGACATCTCGTCGGCGAGCGACTGCCACTCCTCGCGGTTGACCTCCGCACTCTGCGCAAGCACACGCTCCGGAGCGCCCTTCACCGCGGCAAAGCACCCCTCCTGGTC
>CAYTGY010000394.1:0-3348 GCA_964437265.1 uncultured Spirochaetaceae bacterium
GCCGCGCGTCTCGAGCGGGCCTCCAGCCTGAAGCGCTATCTGCCGCCGTCAGTGGTGGAGGAGATCATCGAGGGGCGCCGGGATCTTGCGCCACGCACCGAGCGCCGGAAGATCACCGTGATGTTCAGTGACGTCCACGGGTTCACCAACGCCACCGACGGTCTGGAGCCGGAAGAGCTCGCGCGGCTACTCAACAACTACCTCTCCTCCATGAGCGGGATCGCATTCACGGCCGGAGCCACCATAGACAAGTTCCGCGGAGACGGAATGATGGTCTTCTTTGGCGCGCCAGCGGCGCTGCAGCCTGCAGAGGGCGCGCGCACCTGTCTCAAGATGGCCATAGAGATGTGCCGTGAGGTCAAGCGGCTCGCCGGGGTCTGGTTCGATGACGGCTATGATTGGGATCTGGGCGTCCGCATTGGGATCAACACCGGCTACGCTACCGTTGGCGAGTTCGGTTCCGCGGACCGTCTGGACTACACGGCTATTGGGACGGAGGTGAATCTCGCCGCCCGGCTCGAGTCCGCCTGTGAGACCAACACCATCCTGATCAGCCATGCCACCTGGGCGCTGGTCCGTGACGAGTTCGCGTGTGAGCCGGTGGGTCTGCTTGAGGTGAAGGGCATCCACCGCAACGTCCGCGCCTACCGCGTGTCCTGGGAGTAGCGCCGCAGCTACAGCGGGGGCGGCTGAGCCGGTGGCCGAAGCGTCGCTCCGGCGCTATACTAGGGTGGTATGCCGACGCGAGTGTCCGTATCAGATACTGTTGACCACGAGTTGTTCACCGCCGCCGATTTCTTCGAGTGGTTGCAGCCCGGCAAGCACGCAGATCTCATTGACGGGGAGGTGTTCGTGCACTCACCAGTCTCTACGCGTCATGCGCAGCTACTCAACTTTGTTGATGCCGTAATCCGTCTCTACATCGACCGTCACAAGCTCGGCCTGCTCTTCAGAGAGGTGGTGGCGGTCAAGCTGAGCGGCCGCAACGTCTTTCTCCCGGATCTTGCCTTCTACACAATGGACCGGCGGGACGCGGTGAAGCCCACGCATGTTGAGGGCGCACCGGATCTGGTGGTGGAGGTGCTTTCGCCTCGCACCGCGGACCGCGACACCGGCCCCAAGTTCGCGGAGTACGAGCAGCACGGCGTACGCGAGTACTGGATTCTAGATGCTGAGACGCTCGCGCACCGCTTCTATCGTCGTGAGGAGGATGAGCTGGTGGAGTACGCAGACGGTGCGGAGCGCATCGACTCAGTGGTGATCCCCGGCTTCTTTCTGAAACGCGATTGGCTTGATCCGGCACACCTCATACCGATTGACCAGGCGCTCAAGCAATACTAGGGAGAATCATGGCAGACAAACACCGCTTTGAGACTGAGGCTATCCGTATCCAGGCAGAGCGCGGCCCCTACCGCGAGCACGCGGTGCCAATCTACGCCACCTCCAGTTACGTCTTTGACAGCGTTCAGGCAGGTGTGGACGCTTTTGAGGGGGCATCCGGCCAACCCATCTACTCGCGGTTCGACAATCCGAACACGGATGAGTTTGCGAACAAGCTTGCCCGGCTGGAGGGGATGGATGCCGGGTTTGCCACGGCAAGCGGCATGAGCGCCATCTTCATGAGCCTGATGGCGCTCTTGCAGCGCGGGGATCACGTGGTGGGCTCCCCGTCCGTGTTCAGCTCCACGCTCGAGCTGCTCAACCACTTCCTCCCGCGGTGGGGGATTGAGACCACGCTTGCTCCGCTCAGTGACCCGGAGGC
The DNA here is from genome assembly GCA_964437265.1 of uncultured Spirochaetaceae bacterium. Taxonomy (GTDB): domain Bacteria; phylum Spirochaetota; class Spirochaetia; order DSM-27196; family SLST01; genus CAYTGY01. The sequence continues at coordinate 1,763 of CAYTGY010000394.1, forward strand.
GTGGTGCGCCGCGGTCAGGCCCACCACGCGGATGTTTGTGCTGGAGACGCCCAGCAATCCGGGGCTGGAGCTTGCGGATCTGCCGGCGCTTGCGGAGATCGCCAGGGAGCATGGAATCCTGGTGAATGTAGACAACTGTTTTGCCACGCCGTGGCTCCAGCGGCCGGCGGAGTTTGGTGCGGACATCGTCACCCACTCCGCCACCAAGTTCATTGACGGCCAGGGCCGTGTGTTGGGCGGGGCGGTGCTGGTTGGCAAAGAGCTGGTTCCGGAGCTGATGCCGTTCTATCGGTCAACCGGCCCCACGCTTTCCGCGTTCAACGCGTGGGTACTCTCAAAGGGGCTGGAGACGCTTGCCGTGCGGATGGAGCGCCACTGTGACAATGCGGAGACGGTGGCGCAGTTCCTTGACTCTCACTCAGGGGTCAGCAGTGTCCGATACCCGTTTCTGGACTCGCACCCGCAGCATGACCTGGCACGCAAGCAGATGCGGCGTGGCGGGGCCATGGTGACCTTTGACGCCGGCGGGATAGACGCGGCGACGCGGTTGGTGGACCGGCTGCATATCTTCTCCCGCAGTGCAAACCTGGGGGACACGCGGAGCATTGTTACGCACCCGGCTACCACCACGCACAGCGGCCTCAGCGAGGAGATGCGCGAGCGGGTAGGGATCACGCCAGGGCTGGTCCGGCTCTCCGTGGGTCTTGAGCACCCTAATGACCTCATTGCAGATCTGAAGCAGGCGCTGGAATCTCTCGCGCGACCAGCCGGACGTCGAGTCCGCTAGACCTCTACAATCTGGACAACACCCTCCAATCCGGCGAAGTCTTCCGGATTGCGCGTGTAGAGCGGAAGACCATGCGCCGCCGCGGTTGCGGCAATCAACAGGTCAGCAAAACGAAACCTGGCGGTGCGTCCGGATGCGCGCACCGCGGCAAAAACGCGTCCATACGCGCGCGCCGCATCCGCGTCAACCGGCAACGGATCCCAGGTGGCGGTGACCCACTGCAACCGCTCCTGCCGCCGCGCCCGTTCCTGTGCGTCATCCGTGGCCAGCGGGCCCGCCGCAAGCTCCGCGACAGTGACCCCACAGATGGCGGATTCATCCGGAAGCTGCTCCGGGTCCAGCGAGTCATGATCGATGACGACCGACGTGTCGAGCAGCCCCCTGGTTCCATCACTCATCTACCGGCCGCTCCGCTGCGATTGACTGGTCCGCGACGCGATCTATCTCCTCACGGAACCGTGTGTAATCCACCGACGCGGCGCCGTTCTGAGCGCCCGCGATCGCCTGTCGCGGAACAAAGATCCGCCGGGATACCGGCCGGAGCTCCGCCACCGGCTCACCGTTGCGTGACACCACAACGGTATTGCCGGCCTGAACCTCACGCAGTACGGCACCTGAGTCGTTTCGGAGCTCTCGCTGGGTGATAGTACGTTTCATGGTGAGAAGTGTAGCACATGTAGCGCATTGTAGCAAATGGCCGGCAGCTTCTCTGTCCGGTGTATCGTCAACCCTGTTCACGGCTACTCGCACGCGACGATTCTCTCGCAATTGGCTACAATGCCGCATGCGCGCATCCGGT
>CAYTGY010000395.1:0-3347 GCA_964437265.1 uncultured Spirochaetaceae bacterium
CGGCCTCGTCCGGTAGCCGCGAAGCCGCCTCGCGCACGTCGAGCTTGCCGGTGACCACGTCGGCGATCAGGCGGGTGCGGTATTCCCCAAGCAGCGCGATCTCGCGATTAGCCCGACCGATGGCAGCGTCGGTGTCGGCGGTAGCGTCACGGAGCCAGTCCAGGATCGCTTCCTGTTCTCGACGTGGAGGGCAGAGGAAGCGGATATTCAGGAAATCCTCTGGGTAGAGGCGCAAACGGCTGGTCGTTATTCCGCTGGAGTTGATCGTGTAGAAGTTCCGATAAGCCTTAGTCCGCAACAGGATGTCCAAGTATTGATCCGCGAATCTGGCTGCGTCGATCTGCTCGTACGTGTGGTAGGAAGGACTAATGAGTCCGTGATAACTCGAAACACCGATCGCCGCCATCCAGGCCCACATCGTGTTGACGGCAATCTGGCCGGGGTTGCAGATCTTGGATCCCACGTACGATTCAGCCTTGAACATGGTGATGTTCTTCTGGCTTCGTGGAGTTACACCTGTAATGTGCGAGACGGACAGAAGTTCTTCCTGCCCTGTGATGCTCCTGACATCAACCTCGCGGAAGTAGTACTTGCCGCGGCTGAATCCCCAACGCTCCGGCACGTCCCCAAGCCACTCCACTCCGGAGGGCTTGAGACGGACGTTGGGGTCGAGGCCGCGGGTGACGGCGCGGTGGATGATGGCCTGCTTCTGCTCCTCCAGCAGCGTGATCAGCTTCTGCTTGGCGCGAACGTACCGCTGGATCCGCCGGTCCGCGTAGTCGAGAAACCGCACGATGGCGTCTTGCTCGGGGAGGGGGGGGACGAAAAACGCGATCTCCCGCATCCGCGACTCCGCCAAGTCCCACTGACCTATGCGCACGCCATCAGAGGCTCGAGTGAATTGGGGCACATATGCGCGGGAGCGGACTGCGGCGTGAAAGAAGTCGCCCTCTACTCCTGATAGAGCGAACACGAAATAGGCCGGGCTGACGATTCCGTCGTGCCGGGACACGCCGTACGAGCCTTGCCAGGCCTTCATCTTGTTCATAGCGAACTGCCGGGCGCGCACGACCTTATAGTTGGTTAGGTCGTCGGGAATGTAGTTGTGATTCTCATCGGCACTCGTTGTATCTCGAAGTATTACACCTTTCTCCCGTACAACCGAAAGCAGGGGAAGGTCGGGTCGATTTCGCTCCGTACGGCGCCGAAGGACATGACGTAGCTTTCGCACTTCCCAATGCTCCGGCACCTCCCCCAGCCACGGTACGCCGGAGTCCTTCATCGCGGGATAGGGCTTCCGACGGTTGGACGCCGCCCAGGGCGTCGTTTCCATAGCTTCGACGCTCTCAGTCATGGGGTCCCATCCGTCTCGTACTGCCAGCCGCGTTCGGTAGCCGCCACGGTCAGACGTTTGGACTTCCTTTCGATTTGCGAGTTTGAGCAATCGCTGAAGTCGATTAGGACGTGGGCGGGAAAAGGCTTGGGGTCCGGCTGAACCGGCAGTTCCAGTGCGGTACACTCGCGGCAGGCGACAGCCAGAACCCCGATAGAGACGAAATTCAAATGCTCAGTGTAGTGGGTCCAAGCCTCCTCGGCTGACATCATGTCACCGTCATAGACCGACAGCCGTCCTTTGTCCTTGGGAAACGGCTTGAACGCCTGACGGGTAACGCGCCCGGACTGGACCCAAGATGGACTAATCTGACGATGCAGTAAGGTGTCGGCGTTCACTCTGCGCCTCCCATCGTCTCCGTGATCTGGCTCACCAGCCATTCCCATTCCGTGGGATCATCGAGGTTCAGATCGCGGCTCTCTTCGCGGTCTGTCTCCAAGTCGAGCGCGTGCCAACTAGCGCGCTTCTTGGCGAGATGTATGTCGAGAGAGAGTTCATGCCGGCTATCGGACCACTCCGCGCGAATGTCGCCTTCGGGTGTAGGATACAGGTAAGGCGGTCTCGCCTCGTCTGGATAGTGCTGGTTAAACGCTGCCTCCAGCCAATCAAGCCCGACCTTGGTAGGAGCCTTTCCGCCTCCCTCCAGCCATCCGTCTTTCAGGAGCCGTACTTCGTCGAGCCGTGCTCCGACATCCAACGGATCAAGTGGGGTTATATGTTCAACAGAATCGAAGCGGACGAGTTTGCCGTTGCGGTTCACGACGCCAACGCCCTGAACTTGCAGCTTCTGACCAGTCTGGTAGCCATTGAAAGCATCCAGGACCGTTTCCCGGTGTTGTGGAACGATGGGAGCCTTCACCTTTCGCCCGTCGGCCATCTGGATCTCGAACAGCTGGTCGTCTTGATCGGCTTCGGGAACGGACCCGCGCACGGACGACTCCTCCGCGATCTCATATGCGGCCGAGCTGGCGTAGACCAGGCGGCGGCGTGTTTCACGGGTCAATCTTGCCGGGTGGGTGTGCGATGACGTAGTGAACTCCATCGCCTCGCCGTCGCGCAAGCTTCGGCCCATACGGTCAAAGTAGTTCAACGATTTCTCGGGCAGATGATCCGTGATACTCCCGCCCTTTTCCGCGGCGTCGATCGCGGCGATGATGGAATCGCGAGCTTGCTCGAAGTAGCCCTGATTTTCGGGCGGAAACAGAGTCATGGAAGCGAGCACGAGCGAGATCACGAGAATCGCACTGCCGTCTTCTATGCCGGTCAGTTTCAGTTCAATGCCATCCGTGAATCCGCGTGGAGAGCGCTGCCGGTCCGGGTGGTCCTTCAGGAACTCGCCCTTTGCCACTTCGATGATCATTTCTTCGAGTACAGCTATGTCCTTTAATAACTCCAGAGGGATTGCTGTGCCTTCGAATCGCCTCCCGACCAGTCGGGGTTTCAGGAACTCGTGTTCATTCATTGATTCACCTCAAGCCATCCTCTTCCCATAAGGTTCTCAAGAACGCCGCCACTGGTTGTCTTCTACAGAAAGTACTCCGCTATAGGAATCTTTGCGACCGGTTGTCGGGCGTCAGCGGGTTCAGAATGGAGGCCCGGTACCCTCTTGGCAGCTGGACGAAACTGCCTGAGGCAGTGAAACACCCGCTCATCGCGATCCTGCCATACAGGGTCGCTGTGCCTGGAAGACGCCCCCGGAGTTGCGCCTTGCAGTCGCCAGCCGATAGCACGGGCCGATTTCGGTTCCACTAGAACAGGCAGCCGTGAACAACTCACGAGGCTCCCCCGATGATTTCTCCCAAGAGCCCCTCGGTCTCCTTTTCCAACTCCAGGATATCGGCGCGGATGTCCTCCAGCGTGCGTAAGGGCTGCGGTTTGTAGAAGTAGCGGGTGAAGCTTACCTCGTAGCCGGTCTTGACGCTCTCAGGCACGTACCAGGCGTCCGCGGCGTGAG
>CAYTGY010000396.1:0-3345 GCA_964437265.1 uncultured Spirochaetaceae bacterium
TCAGGTCCGTCCGTGGGTTCTGATAGTGGAACGTCAGCGCGTAGTTGCCGTCCTCAGGAACGGTGATCTGGTACGTGATCTCCTCACCGGATGCGTCCCAGCTCTGTCCCTCAATGACGTTCAGCAGCCGGTCCACCGGATCCGCTGGGGACACCGACGGATCATTGAGCGATCCCATCCGGACGTCATACGAGTTCTTTGCGACGTAGTAAATCGCGTTCACCTCAATGCTCAGGTCAGTCTGGGCGACCGTCTGGGCGTACGGCCCTAACCACGCGCGGTACTCAGCGTAGGTTGGGACGCTCTCCGGAGATTCTAGTCGAAGCGATGAAAGCTCGAGCGGGTATGAGGAGCGGTTCCGGATCTGGAGCTCGTGGCGTCCGGCATCCAGTCGAAGGTAGATGGGACGGATGGTTCGCCCGGCTGAGTCCCGGAGGGGCGCGTCTATCCATCCTTGGTCTGCGATCTGCAGCGGAAGCGACTCATCGTTGTACCGGTCGCGGCCAAACTCCTTTGACTCGTCGTGCCAGCGGCGCGGGAGCTCCAGGTTGCGTGCCTCGTTGAACGGGTACACGTTGTTGACACGCAGAGAGAACGCAGTGTTGGTCAGCCCGCGGTCGGTACGCCGATAGGTGAAGTGCAGGGCATACGAGCCCGAGTGCTGCACCGTTGCCACAAACGTCTCAGGCTCCTCCGGACGGAGGGTCGAACCGTCGTCATCCAGCAGCTCGAGCCTCAACGGCTCGGACGGTCGGGTCACGGGGTTGCGGTCCAGGTACGCGGCATAGTCGTTACGCTGCTCAGGCAGATCACCCAGGAGCAGTTGGAGGGCCGCGTCTTGGTCCGCCTCAGACACCACAGTGAAGCTCCGCTCGCGCGGACGGACCGCCAGGGCAAGGAAGGCTGCGGCCACCAGGGCCAGGACGATGCAAAACAGTCGAGTCGCGGTCTTTGGTTTCATTGTTGCCGGTCGTGGGAAAGCCCCTTCCCCGGGATGCCCGGGGAAGGGGAGCGTGTACTAATGCTACTCGGCTGAGTAGAAGCGTTCAATGCCTGCCTGAATCTCTGCCGCGGATGCGCGGAAGTTCTCGTTGGCGGATCGGTTCCAGTCGGTGAGTCGGGACTTGATGACGTCGGCCAGGTTGGGATCTAGCCATCCGGCGCCGGTGACCTCCGCGTTACCAATCTGACTCCACTCGTAGAGGTTGAGTCGTCGTCCACCCTCAAAGTCGTGGTACCACGGGTAGCTCTTGTCTGATACATCCCAGATCTGACCTGCCTGCCAGATCTCGAGCACCTTGTGGAATCCCGGCATCTGGTCCGCATCCGCGTAGCGCTGGTGCGTCTCAGTGCTGAACCAGTAGCTCATCTGTTCCTCGAACGTCTCCGCGTCGCTCACAAACGGGAGCGAGTCGTTCATCGCGGTCTTGGTGGTCTCGCCGTCGGTGAACATCTGCTCAGCACGTGCTCTCCAGCTGCGGCTGTCACCCACCCAGAACGCCATGAAGGTGTAGGCCAGCTTCGCCTTCTCCTCTTCTTCAGCGCTCATCTCCGGGTTGCCGTCATCCATCGCGTAGTTGTAGACAACCATTGGGTCCAAGACCACGCCAACGGTGGCCGGCTGGTACGGAGTCGCCGGGCGCGGGTAGATGTCCCAGTCCGCGCTCTGCACCGCGCCCCAGTGCTCGGGGTTCGGATGCGCCGCATCGCCCATCATCCATGGGTCGCCCGGCAGCGCGAGCAGCTTTCCGGCAATGAAGAACTTGTAGCCCCACCACCAGTTCGCGTCCATGACCTCCTGCGGGATATTGCCGGCGTCCCAGTTCGGCCAGATTGCATATTCGGCCCATTCCGGAACGTAGTTTACAAGGTCCTTCACCTCGTCCGAGTCCAGTTCCACATAGTCGCCGTCCTCTCGGACGTTCATCATCGCGCGGACACTCGTGGTTCCGGTCTCGATGAACGCCAGCGGCGCACCGTCGACGCCAAAGAAATTCTCCATGTCAGCCTGGCTGATGAAGTCGGTGAACTCATCCAGGTCCCAGTCCGGATCCGGAACGTCAAGGTTGTTGTCCTCCGCAAGCGCGCGGTTTACATAGACGCCCCAGGGTAGCAGGTACTGCGGTAGGCCCGCCTGGAACCCGTCGTAGTTCATCATCCCCATGATCGCCGGGTTGAAGCTCTTGTACATTGGGTCGTCTTCAAAGCGGGACAGGTCGGTGATCAGGCCACGGGAGATGTCACCGGGGATATCCGTAGCCGCCCAGATGTCCGGGTAGTGTCCGTACTCCGCGCGGAAGTTCTCGCGGTGTTGCGCCCAGGTCCCGTTTTCGTCATCCGGACCTTCAGCCTTGGCAAAGACGTTGATCTTCACGTTTGGATAGATTCGGTTGAACTCCTGTGCGACAGCGTAGGCAGCTGCCTGATTCTGCCCACGAAGATCCTCCACCCCCATGGTGCGTCGGCCGATGTCCTCCATGTAGGTGTTATCGCCCGACCACAGCATGACGGTGATCTCGCCTTCAATGTCCGTGTCAACGGAATCGTACCGTCCGCCGCTGTACACGGGCAACGTTGTAACCAGCATGATCACAACAAGGGTTGCGAAGAACGCTGTTCTCTTTCTCATACAGCACTCCTTTGAGGGAAATATGCTTTGCAGCAGCTGCTGCGTGAAGCCTGATTCATGACGCACGCTCCCACACAATTGTTGCGATTGCGCGCGGTGCAAGCGCTCCGCGTGCTCGGGACGGCTCGGCGGCCGTTTTGCAGCGGACGCTCACGTCGTACGGTGTCTCCGAGTCGCTACCGTTGAGCATGGTCATCACAGCCGAGCCGTCGGGGTTCTGAAATGCAACGCTCTGAAGCGTGCCTTCGCCGCCTACGTCGATGCGGCGGACGCCGACCCGGACACTGCGCGGCGCGACGTGCCGGCTGAAGTGGCCAATGGCGTAGAAGGAGCTGTTGTAGTGCAGCTCACCGGTTCCGGTGTCCGCGATGATTGGCGCGTCGCAGAGGTTGTTCACGTGGTTTGGCCCGCCGGTCTCCCACGAGCCCAGGTGAACGCCACCTTCCTGACACCCCTCGGTGAAGAGCAGGTGCTTCTCCGGGAAGAGGTCGTGTACCGCACCGACGTTCTCAAACGCCTCGCTCATGTACCAGTGGAAGCCAACTCCCCACACAAAGCGTGCCGCCCCGGAGTCTTCCTGCACGCCCTTCGCGCGCTCCACCATGATGTCGCGATTGTGGTCCCAGATCAGCAGCTTCGTGTCGGATAGGCCCTCTGCGTGGAGCGCAGGCCCTAAAAAATCGCGGACAAAGTCGCGCTCTTCTGTAGCGGAGTAG
>CAYTGY010000397.1:0-3329 GCA_964437265.1 uncultured Spirochaetaceae bacterium
ACACCGCTGATCTGCTCGTGACAACTGGTGGCGTACGGCCCGCCAAGAACCACCGGCGTACCGGCCGCGTTGCACCGGCCAATCAGCCGCTTCAGCGACTCCTTCTGGACTATCATGGCGGAGACCAGTATCAGCTCCGCACCGGCAAGCTCACTCGCGGAAACACGTTCCACATTGAGATCTATGATTCGAATGTCAAAGTGGTCCGGGATCATCGCCGCAATGGTCGCCAGGCCCAGCGGCGGCATCAGCGCCTTCTTGCCCACAAACGCAAGCGCGTGCTTGTAGCTCCAGTAGGTCTCCGGCACTTCGGGATAAATGAGTAACAGCTGACGCGAACGCGGCATGGGTCCTCCCTTGGGTGTTCGCAGGGATAGACACGGGGAAAAGATCAGAAGTTGCAGTCAGAATCAGGCCGATGTAGGCACGGCGCCGCCTGCGTCACACGGCGCAGTGGTCGTTTCACACTGCGTCGCGGTATCTTGACGACATGAATATGACAAGATTTATCATATTAACGATCCTTGCGCTAGTGGGCGTGGCCGGGTGCGCCTCGCAGACGCCGCAGTTGACGGGAGAAACACTCCGGACCGTGGCCTCCGCCCAGGAGGAGTTCCGGCTGGTGGAGATCGCCGGAGATCTCGAGCACCCGTGGGGGTTCGCGTTTCTTCCGGATGGCGACGTCTTGATCACCGAACGACCGGGCCGGCTGCTTCGGCTCTCAGAGGTGGGAATTGCGCCGGTTGAAGGGCTCCCGCGAGTCGCAGCCACCGGACAAGGCGGCCTGCTCGATGTGGTACTCCATCCCCGGTTTGCGGAGACACGCTGGATCTACCTCACCTATAGCTCACCGTACGACGGCGGATACGGGACCACCGTTGCGCGGGCGCAGCTCAACGGCACGGTGCTGGCTGACGTGGAGGAGATCTTCCGCATCAACCAGAGTACACGGTCAGCCCGGCACTTCGGATCACGGATGGTGTTTGGCGGCGACGGCTATCTCTACGTCACGGTGGGAGACAGAGGTGACCGGGACCGGGCGCAAGATATGGGTGATCACGCCGGGACGGTGCTCAGGCTCAACGAGGACGGAACCGCGCCGACCACCAATCCGTTTGTTGAGGACGCGGCGGCGGATGATGCTATCTGGAGTTACGGCCACCGCAACGCGCAGGGCATAACACGCCACCCGCAGACCGGTGAGATCTGGTTGCACGAGCATGGTCCCCAGGGCGGTGACGAGGTCAACATTGTCCGCGCCGGCGCCAACTACGGATGGCCGCTGGTGAGCTACGGAAATGAGTATGTCTCCGGCGTCCCGGTGAGTGAGCAGACCAGCATGCCCGGCGTGGAAGAGCCGGTGCTCTACTGGAAACCGAGCATTGCACCCTCAGGGATGACATTCTATCAGGGCGAGCAGTTCCCGCAGTGGCGTGGAGATCTCTTTGTGGGAGCGCTTGCGGGCCGCCATCTCAGGCGGATCGAACTGGACGGAGAACGCGTGGTTGATCAGGAGGTGTTGCTGCAAGACGCAATTGGGCGGATCCGTGATGTCCGCACCGGACCGGACGGAATGCTCTACCTCATCACGGATGAGGACGCCGGAGCGCTGTACCGGCTGGAACCTACCGGGAGGTAGCGGTGACCGTGAACTGGTAGGTGTCCCCGCGGTAGATGGAGCGCTCTATTGTGGGGACGGTCTCCTTACCAATGAAGCTGACCTCCAGAAGGATTGGTTCATCATCACCAACGCGGAGGCGATGGATCCGGTAGACCGGCGTTCCCCAATTGCTCAACGTGGGTCAGCGCCGTACGTGATCATTGCGATGATCATTGTTGCAGTGTGGGGCCCAAGACGCCTGATCCGGAAGCAGGAGGGCGCCGCGTAGCCTACGCAAGGATCACCCCGCCGGTCATCCGCCAACCTTTGTGAGCGCGAACATGGGCCACCAACGCCCGCTGTAGCGAATTTTCCTGCGGCGCTGACTCGATCTCCGTGACCGGCTCTGCGAATGCCCGTTCAAAGTGCTGGTGATCGTCCGCGCCGGGGATGGGCAAAAGGCGGAACCGCCGCTGAAAGCGGATGAGGTTCGCATCCTCCGGCAGGTACTCCGCAAGCTGCGGGTCCATCATCCAGGAGTTGCAGGTGAACGCCCGGAAATAGAACTCGCGGAAGTGCGCTGCAAAGAACGCCCGCGCGTCTGCGAATGATTGCTCCACATCCGCATCTACGAGCTTCCCGCCCGCGGGGATGTGCACGGCGAGCGTCTTGTCGCCGCTCTGCAAAACCGGCTCCCACTCATCCAGCCACAGCGTGACCGGGGTACGAGCAATGTACCCGTCTACGGAGACCGGATGAGCGGTTACCTGCCGCTCGTTCTCCTCAAAGATTGTCCGTCCGCTCGTTGCCGCAGATGAGCGGGGCGGGAACGTGGACGTTCGGTCACCGTCTGCAAAGAGCCCATCAGTGCGGAACTCACGGTTGCCGTCCACAACAACTACCGTCTGACTGCGCCCGGCCGCCGCGTTGGAAACCCGCGACCGGTACACCCGGAACGGCCACTCAAAGTGGCGGAACTCGTACTGCAATCGACCCAGCCGATGCACCTGGCCATAGAAGAGACGGCGCAGCCACAGAACCTCCGTCAGCCCCCACTCATTGTGGCGGCGCCGGTAGGCGTCCATCCATAGCGGAATATCTTGAAGCAGTTCGTTGGTGTGCTGTGCTCCTATTCCCAGTGACGCGTGGTAGGCACGCAGCGCCGGCACTCGCGCAAGGAATAGCACTGCATAGAAGAGGCGTTCGTTCTCCGACTCGACAACCGGAGGAATTGGAACGGCGGAGTTGGATAGGGCGACGTCGTACGGCACCTCAAAAAGTAATCGCCACATCAGTCGCGCGGCCTCTCGGAGCACGGCAGATCGCGCCACACGCTCCGTCGCGTCGCGGATCCGGTCAATGGCTTCGCCGGAGAGTCCCAGGCGCTCTGCCTCACGTATGATCGGTTCAATCTCCAGCGCGTGGTCCAGTGCCGACATATCAGCTGATGCGGCACCGTCGGCGGTCCACAGCGAAAGCTCGCGCCATTCGGACGGCACCGTTTCCAGGTTGAACCGTGCAGCAATTTCACGCATCGACGCGTAACCGTGCGATTCCATTCTCTGATCATACTACATGGCACCCGGCTTGGGCTGTTCCGCTCAATCGCCGGAGATATCCGGGCGGTGCTTACGGGGGGGGCGAACCCCAGCATCCGGTACGGCCGCACTAGGCAAAAACTGCTGCCGAAATTGTAGAAACGGTGTTTTGACCGCCGGCGGCCGAAAAC
>CAYTGY010000398.1:0-3328 GCA_964437265.1 uncultured Spirochaetaceae bacterium
CGGACGTCATTGTGGCCTCATCGGTCCATGAGAGCATCACGCTCTTTCGCGAGCTGTTCCTTGAGTTCCCCACATCCGCCTCTCAGAAGGAGGTGGTTCGCTTCTGGCTGCGGAGCCGGCTGTTGTTGGGGTGGGCCAACCGGATTCCGGCGGTTGCCTTGCAGGTGCCGGTAACTCACGGCCGGCTTACCGTGGTGAACCGACGCCTCATCCGCGCGGCGCATCGGCAGGAGATCCTGGTCCAGCCGTGGACAATAGACGATCCGGTTGAGATGGAGCGTCTGCTGGACCTGGGCGTTGACGGGATCATGACGAATGAGATCACGGCGGTGGAAGCGCTGCTCGAGCGGCGGGAGCATCAGGAGCGGTAGGGGATGCGAGCACTCGCTCATGCAGGTGGTTCTTACACCTAGACGTCCAAATGTAAAATGCGTCTGTGCCGGTGTGCCGGACGTGGCGGCCGGTAGCGACCTACAGCAGCTTGTCCAGAACCTCTCCCTTGGAATCGGCGTCCAGAATCGCATCAAGCGCCGCGTCCAGCGCGCCCTCATCCTCGCAGGCCAGAATCAGCTCTCGCTCGGTTTCGGTAAGGCCGAATCTACGATCGAGTTGCCGCGCGAGCACCTCTCTGCTGCGCTGAAGCGAGCCTTCCTGTAAGCCTTTCTCCAAACCTTCTTGAAGCAGCTCTTCTGCGTACGTCATATACCCAACCTCAACTCCATGACATCCCTTCCTCGCCGCTGCGGCCACAAGCTCGTGCATCTCGTGCGCACTCTTGACTCCCACATAGATCCACTCCACCGTCTCCGCCGGCGGTTGCGTCCGCGGATCGCCTTCAGCGACCCGGTGATCCGGCGGTCAGGGAGCCGCGCCAGGTTGATGAACACCGGGGCAAAGTTCGGCATGTAGGGCGCACCGGCTCCCGTGCCCACCAGCTGTGCAAACTCCGGCGGCCCGCTCCATCGTTCCTCACCATGGTAGAGCACAATCGGGAGGATCCCAGGTAGCCGGCCTTCGGTGTGAGTGTCTGGATCCGCCTTGAGCCGGTACCACAGCGTTGCCATATAGCGCAAGAGCTGCAGGCACACCCACTGGTCTGGGCCCGACTTGTGCTCGTAGAGCACATAGACGTAGGCCCTTCGCTCATTCCCTCCCTCAGGCCAGGCGAACTGCAGCAGCAGATCGGTTCTGCCCCGAGCCGCACGCGGGTCGATGAGCGGATGTGGGTCCACGGTCACCTCAGCCTCCGCTAGCCGCTTTCCATACGGCGCGGGCAGAAGCAGCAGCGTCAGCTCCTTGGCCGTATCCGGGTCCGCAAAGGCGGCGCGGAAGAGGGTGTCATACGGGTTGTCCTTCTTGGTATCCGTCACACCCCACTAGAACAGTGATTGTGTCAGCGGTGATTGTCTTCTCCGGCACCCCTCGTGCTACACTTGCGCTCACCATGATGCTGCGCTGGGACACCATCATCTCACAGCTCCCTGACCGCGCCGGCAAGCGGATTGGCGGTTCACGCTGGCTCCACGCAAGTGCTCTCTCCTCCCGGCTCAGGGCCGATCTAGCCTGCGTCCTCAATCAGCCGCACGATGTGCCGGCCGATGACCTGGTGATCCGCATAGACGGGGCGGAGCGAAGGGTGGCAACCACAGGGGTTGTACGCGCTTCCCTTTGACACCCCCACCAGGGCACCATCAACGTGCAAATGATCCTAGTGAGGAGGGAGACGATGGACGAAGAGCGTTTCTGGGAGATCGTGGCTGAGATGGACTGGCCGAATGTCGACTTTGACACGGCCAAACGCGTGTTCATGGAACGTCATGATCAGGCGGTTGCGACGGACGTTCGCCGTGAGTTTGGACGACTGAAGCGACAACTCTACGACCGCGCGGAACTCACGGCGATCAGCGATTCCTGCGACGACAACCTGGCGCACATCATCGGTCTTGGCAAAGAAGAGTACTACCGGTGCATGGAGCGGCCGCTTCTGGTCAGAGAGCGAGAAGACAACGGTGACTATAGAGAGAGTTTCGCCTATTGCATTCCTTTTGAAGAGGACTACGGCTTGCTGACCGACGAAGGGTACGAGGCGCGTCTGAAGAACGTTCAACGGTTGCGGGAGGCGCTTGCGGCGGCCGATCCGGACGACGTGGCGCCGCGGCTCTACCGGCGATTCGCTGACGTCATTCGAGTCTGCGACATGCTCCTCGAACGGCGCTGGTCTGATGCTGTTGCACTGTACCATCAGCTCTTCGGTGACGGCTACGCCGACGATTGGCCGGATCTGGGATACGCAGTACCCAATTTCGTCCTGGACCTCGAGCGATACCGGCTGTAGTGGTGTGAATGGGGCGGTGCGCTCAGCTCTCCGAAGCGCGCCTCTTGCCTCGCCAATAGCGGGCTTCGGCGTACTCAACGCGTTCTCGAACAAGCTCGCGAAAGTGCCGTTCTTTCCAGTAGGTGCGAGCCTGTTGCTTCAGCGCGAAGGTATCTCCGTCAAGGACGAACCACTTCGTGTCAGAGTTCGAGAGGAAGTGGAGTGGGTTCTGTCGAATATGCTTTACCGCATCGCTTATGGGAAACTCGGCGGGATCAGTCCATTTTGAGAGCGCCGGCCAATCAGATACACGCTCCGGATCGCTACGGTAATACTCAAGAAACCGACTCGCGATCTCAAGTACCTCCCACTCCGCAGGGGGCTCATCCCATTGTTCAGAGATGTCCAGTAGTGCCTTTAAAACGGCGAATTTGTAGCTCCTGTTCGGCCGCAGCTCGCCTTCTATGTGAACCAGGAACCGCTCACCGTCAGTCTCCGCGAGATCACGCTCGTAAGCCGATCCTATTCCCAGCTTGAGTCGACACTGGAGCCAACCTCCGAGCTCCCTCACCAGTCTCAAATGGGCATTAGTGTCTTCAAGCGTGAAGAGTCGAGGGAGCTGGATCTCTGCGATCGCGGCTGTGCTGGGAGTCTCCTCCGGCATCGACCCGTCTGCTGCTATCTCCTCCAAGACCATTCGGAGGCGGTCAATCTTGTCAAACCTGCGGAATGCCCGTATTTCCCGCTTCCAGACACGGCGGACGTTGGTTTCGATACTGACAAGACATCCATCGGGGGTGGTGAACGTCGGAGGTATCTTCGACGACGCCTCCTTTTTTGGTAGCGAGTGGTGACCTTGAAGTGCGAGTGGCGCAACGTAGCTCTTCTTGAAATTGCCTACGAAGTCGAGGATCGACACGAACGGCTTGCTGGACTCACGACGAAGACCCCGGCCCAGCTGTTGCAGCCCACTTTCAAGGGTCACAATCGAAGAAAGTACATTTTCTCGTAGAT
>CAYTGY010000399.1:0-2507 GCA_964437265.1 uncultured Spirochaetaceae bacterium
TTTCTGCATCGCCACGGATGGAAGGTGGACGCGGAGATGGAGCGAGATCATCTGCTGGGCGTACTGTCCTGGGACGCAGGTGACGGGTGGTACCGGGACGGAGCCGAGTTCGATTACTACAATGCGTGGGCGTTCCAATCCTACGCACCTGTGTGGATTCGCTTCAATGAGAACGCAGGCTATGGGCGGATCGAACAGACGTTGAGAGACCGGTTTGAGCGGTTCATGGAGACCTATCCACGATTCTTCAGCCGCAACGGACATTCGCTCTTGTGGGGACGGAGCTCACTCTACCGATTTGCCGCATCAACTCCGCTTGTCGTCGCGCACCTGTTGCCCAACCCGACTGTGGACAGTGGTTGTGCCCGGCGCATCGCATCCGGGAATCTGCTGCAGTTTCTTGAGCGAGACGATGTGTTTGTAGACGGAATCCCAACTACGGGGTTCTATGGCTGCTTTGAGCCGGCGCGTCAACGGTATAGCCGCGCGACCAGCTTTGGGTGGATGCACAAGCTCTTTGCGGCATTGAGTCTGCCGGCAGACAATCCGTTCTGGACAAACCAGGAACATGACGGGTTCTGGGAAGACCTGGGCGCGGATACGCATGTTACCGCCCTCAGCGGTCCGGGGCTCACCGTGGTCAACCACGGCCGCAGCGGCTCTACGGTGCTGGTGCCGGGTAAGACATGGTTCTTCCAACAGGAGGCGTATACCCGTCTGTCGTATCACAGCGAGCTGGTGTGGGAGGCCGATTCGTCGAACGGTGCGAGTGCAGCCGCATACTCAGTGGTCAACCGGGAGGTCGCAGGCGCGGACGCGATGTACACGCTTGGGTACCGGTATGCCGGATTCCGTGACGGCGTCCTGTACCGGCAAGCGGTGATTGGGGGAAAGGACACGCACTTCAGTGAGCAAGCACTGATTGACCTGGCGGAGGTACACCTGCCGGACGCCGTATTGCGGGTGGATCGGATACGGATTCCGTTTCCCTACCAGTTGCGGTTGGGCTCCTGGGCGGTTCCGGTGGATACCGAGGAGGCCGTTGCGTTCTCGCGCGGACCGGCGTCGGTTGCAGTGCGGATTCTGCGAGCAGACGGCACACAGACCACCATCACCCAAGCTCCGTGGGTGCGCGCTGTGGGGCCTGGAGAGGCAGGTGGGGCGTCGCGGGGCAGTGCCTTCGTGGGCATCGCCGGATGGGACCGCGTTGACGTGGAGGTCCATGGAGGACTCAACGCCGAACGCGAGATCAGTGCCGTTCCGGCCGGTACCCGGACTCGTCTCACGGCCCACCACGGCGGCGTGGGCCTGTGTATCAGTCTGCACCTGTATCAGCACACCGGGGACCAGATCTCCGCCGCATTGCCGCGGGAGATGGTTGTACATGAGCTCTCGCCGGAGTCCGGCAGCCCGTTCTCCGTGGACATCCGGCCGGCTCGTGGGGCCGCGCTGAGCGTGGAGTTCGGTGGGATGGAGGGGGTGCTCTCCACGTAGGAGCAGTCACACGGGGCCCGACTCACGAGAGCAGGGAGTCCAGCACGTCGAAGATCTTGAAGCTCTTGATGCGCTCCACAATGCGCGCGGTACTGCTGGTTCCAAACTTCCGGTGGATGCTGTTGATGTGCTTCTTCACCGTCGCCGGCTCAATGAACCGTTCCTTGGCTATTGTCTTCCGCGGTTTCCCGGTGACCACGTCACGAAGGATCTCCAGCTCTGACTGGGTGAGGGTCGCTATGACCTCGATGGTGAGCAGTAGCTGCTGCTCGCGGTGGTGGAAGTTGTCAAGCTGGGCTCGAAGCATGTCTGCGACGATTGGCCGCATGGGCGAGCGGTCGCGGTGGGCGAGTCTGATCGCCTCCACCAAGTGACGCTCGGCGTCGTCCTTGATCAGGTAATCCACAATGCCTGCCTGAAACGCCGCGCGAACCGTTGACTCATCCTTATGGACCGTGAGCACGACGATCTTGGTCTCCGGTGAGATCTGGTGAATCTGGCCCGCTGCCACAATCCCGGAGTCCTTGCTCTCCATCTCAATGTCAAGCAGGACAATGTCCGGCCGCGTCCGCGCGGCAATCTCAACCGCCTCCGCCCCGGACGCCGCAAGACCGACTACCGCGAAGTCCGGAGATCGCGCGACAATATGCGCCAACCGCTCTCGTGTGGATGGGTAGTCCTCCGCAATAACTACGCGTATCTGTGTTCCGCTCTCAGCCATGCGTTCCTCTATATCAGCGGGAGGTTTATGGTCACGCGGGCTCCTCCCGCCGGATTATTGCCCACCTCTATTCTGCCGTCATGAGCAGAGACAACATGGTAGCAGAACGCGAGCCCCACGCCCCAATTGGTCCTGGGATTGCGCCCGGTGAAGAACGGCTCAAAGACGTGGGGGTGCGTGTCCGCGTCAATGCCGGGGCCGTTGTCGCGGATCTCCACCGATGCCCAGCGGGAGTCGGCAGCGGTCGCCACAATGATCCCCGGTTGGACGCCACCCTCAACACACGCCTGCT
>CAYTGY010000399.1:2517-3325 GCA_964437265.1 uncultured Spirochaetaceae bacterium
ATTTTAAAGGATGTTCACCATGACCTCTGAGAAGTGTTGACTGTCCAGGTACACGCGTGTGGTCTCATGGTCCGGGTGCAGGTCAATGTGAACTTCAGGGTGAGCGGCTGAGAAGCACGCCACGGCGTCAGACACGGCCGGCTGGAGCTCGATCGGTTCCAGGTCAAGCCTCTGCACCTGGAGCATGCTGTTCGTGCGCCGGAGCCGGTCATTCGCCTCGTCGCAGATGGCTCGGGTGCGGTGCAGCCGTTTGGTAATCTCCGGCGGAGCTCCCTCTGAGTGCTCCATCATGAACTGGATCTCGGACTGAATTGCGAACAAGTAGTTCTTGACCGCGTGTCCAATCACCCTGTTTCCGATAGAGGCGACGTGGAGGCTGCGGCGAATATGGTGGTGCAGCCGAGAGTCGGTTGATGTGAGTTTCCAGAATCGCACCGTGGCGAAGATCAGGAGAGAGAGGACCACCAGTTGGACCGCCGGCAGCAGTTGCAGCAGTGGAAGCCTGTGGGATATATCAAGCACCGCGTCCCGGGTGAACGGAGGAACCAGTGTGGGGATGGTCAGCAAATGGGGGTGGCCGGCGAACAGGACATAGAACATCGCAGCGATCGCGAGCACTGAAAGGTCCACGAAGCCGATTGAAAGCGTAATTCCCAGAATGCGTCGCCGCGAGAGTGAATACCGCAGGAGGATCGCTACGCCCGCGACAAGATAGGCCGGTTGCAGCACATGGAAGAACACTTGCGACCAGTCCCATAGCCGAACGATATTGGCCGACTTTCCGGGCCGAGCGGCAAGACGGCTGACC
>CAYTGY010000400.1:0-2056 GCA_964437265.1 uncultured Spirochaetaceae bacterium
AAAGAGGATGAAGAGCACCGTGGGAGGCACGCTCGCGAACACCAGCAGAAAGCGTCGTGAGGCCTCAGCCCGGCCGTACCGGAGCATCACGCATGACGCCGCCAGCGATGCCAGGATAGCGGCGTTTGCCGCGACAAGCAGCCAGTAGCCCAGCACAAGGTTCACCACGACCTGCGCCAATACGCTGACGCCGAGCAGCGCGTGGAACGCCTTGTAGGCATAGAGCGCGTGGGAATGGTCTTGAGCGGTTGCCTGCGGACTGATCATCGTTGATCATGGTATACAATATTTGTAGTAAATAATCAATACCTCCTATAAGTCCACCCACGTGGCTTCAGGTCCGCAGACGCCGATCAGCGGGTGGCGGTCGGCATGACGACGCCGGTCAGCGGGTGGCGCATCGGTGCCCCAATCTCTGATAGAATGCGCGCGCATCATGACATCGATATCCAATGATCGACGCGTACGGTGGCTGAACTACGCCGCAATGACGCAACACGGTATCATACTGCTGCTGGTAGGCCCCATGGTCCCAAACCTGATGCGGACCTTTGAGATTGGGGAGAGCATGGCAGGGGTCCTCCTTGGGATGGGATCGCTTGCCGCGGGCCGCGAATCGTGCCACGTGCGCGGTCATCCGCGCGCGCAGCGGCCCGCCGGAGATCGCCCATGACCACACACCCCGCGCGGAAGAGGTGGATTGTCGCCGGGCTGCTCGGCGGAGTGCTGCTGCTGATTGGCGCCGCATCAGCGGCACTGATCTACGTAAACGCGCGCGTGCTCCCGCGGGTGCTCGCCACCGCCCAAGAAGCGGTAGCGGCGCGGAGCGACTACCGACTCGCGGTAACCCGGCTTCGATATACGCCCTGGTACGGCGTGGTTGCGGATGAGATTTCACTCACGCCTCCTGACGGCTCTGACAAACCACCGTTCGCCGCTGAGCGGGTTCAACTCTCGCTCTCAGTTCCAGCGGCGCTCCGTGCGCGCTCGCTCCTGAGCAATCCCGCCGGGGCAGTCGCGGCGGCCGTCGCTCGGAGTGCGGTTGCGTACCGGACCGCCGGGCTGACGGTACCGGTCATGACGCCACAGCTCCCAGACCCGCGCGCAAGCGACGCACCGGCCCAGCTGTGGCATCTCGCCACAGTTGCCGGTGATCTGGCGCAGACGGTGGGCGATGTCCAGCTCCGCGGGTCCGGGATACGCGCCGGCGAGCATGAGCTTGAGACGGCCACGCTCCAACACGATCCGACTCAGAGGAGCTTCCTGCTGGATGCCACGGGACGGGCGGGGATGGAAGTGCGCGTTCGGATGAACTACCGGGATCGATTACTGGAGACACAATTCGACGCGACCATTCGGCCGGCTGATGACCGAGTCCTGCGTGGTGGACAGCTCGCCGGCGAGCTCACCGTTACCGGCCCGGAACGCGACATGCCTCCCCTTGAGACTGCGATGACCGGAGAGATCCGCATCACTGATCTCTTGGTCATGGCACCGGTGGTCGCCGGCGAGCCGATTGGCCCACTCAGCCTTCACTATGCGTTTGGCGCCCGCCTTGATCCGCTTGCCCAACCCCCTGATCCGGCGTCGCTGGATCCGCTGAGCAGGGCCTCAGAGCTCACCAACGCCGCGTCGGTAATCCAAGCGGCCGCGGGAGAGATTCCCGCCTTCCAGGGAGTGCTGCAGATAACTGACGGTGACCTTCTGGTCAACGGAGTCGAGACAGAGTTTCTTCCCACGTTGTGGGGTATCTACCGGCGCCGCAGCTCCGTCCCCGCAGCGCCGGCACTACTGGCCGCCCCTGCGTGGATTGCGGTGGAGGGCGTTGTCGGACCAACATCGACCCAGACCCTGCTTGAGGCAATACCGACGGCGATTGCCGGACCGCTTGCGGACGCCCAGGTGCGTGGTGAGCTTTCCGCCACGGTGCGGTACCGGCTACCGCTCTTCGCGATTGTGGCAATGGACTGGGTTGCGGAGACTGAGCTTGACGGGTTTGCCGTAACCCGGATTCCGGCCGCAATGAATCCGTACAAGCTCAACGGCGAGTTCCTAC
>CAYTGY010000400.1:2066-3310 GCA_964437265.1 uncultured Spirochaetaceae bacterium
GTGGTGATACCCGAGCGGCGACCGGCAAGCATGACGTGGATGCTCACCCACTCGGAGCATACCGAACGGCAGATTCGTCAGATGCGCAGCGAGGATGCGGCGGCCGGCGGCTCGCCCCCGGATGTGGTACGCGTGACCGGAACGCCGCCTGAGCCTGATCCAACCTACCGCTACGTCTACCTGGACCAGATGTCCCGGTGGATCCCGGCCGCAGTCCTGACCGCGGAGGATGGCGACTTCTTCTTCTACGGGGGCGTGAATCCCGTCACCCTCAAGGCGGCAATCGCGCGCAACCTTGAGGCGCGCGAAGTGCTCTACGGCGCCAGCACCATCTCCATGCAGGTGGCAAAGATGCTCTTTCTTGACCAGGAGCGCATCTTCGCCCGGAAGCTTCAAGAGGTGTTCCTGGTCTACCTGATGGAGCACCACGTGGTGGTCCCAAAGGATCGCATCCTCGAGCTGTACCTCAACCTTGCGGAGTTCGGCCCCGGAATCTTTGGCGTCTACGACGCGTCCGCCTACTACTTTGGCACGCACCCGCGTGAGATCTCAGCCGGCGAGGCGGCGTGGCTCGCAAGCATCCTCCCGGCCCCCAAAACGTATCATCGCTACTTTGCGTCAGGTTGGATCAGCGACGGATGGTGGGAACGGATGCAGAGCTATTTGCAGATCATGCTCGAGCGCGGGCGGATCTCACCGGCGGAGGTCGAGGCGGCCACGGAGCAAAGGCCCGTGTTTCGCAGACCGTAACCGGAGTCGCCGGTCCGGCCCGTACGGCAACTAGTTCTCCAGAATCGTAATCTCTACGCGCCGGTTGAGCCGGGCACCGGCTTCAGTGGTGTTGTCGGCAACCGGTTGGCGGGCGCCCATTCCGCGGTAGATCATCTGATCTCGCTCGCGCGCACCAATTGACAGCAGGTACTCACCCACCGCGGCAGCGCGCTCGGCACTCAACCGTTCTCTGCTCTCAGGGGTACCCCTGAGCGCTGTGTGCCCGGTGATGAGTATGTCACGCTCCGGATAACGGCCGAGTATCTCAGCGATCTGGTCCAGCTTTTGACGCTCGGACTCCCAGAGATACGCGGAGTCACCGGGAAAGAGAATAGAGTCCAGCCGGAGGGTGACGCCAAGGTCATCAACCACGACCTCCTGGTCCTCAAACCCGCGCTCATCCAGCTCTCTCCGGATATCCTCCGCGACCTCCTCGCGGTTCAACCGCGAAGACTCAACTACGCGTGCTGCGG
>CAYTGY010000401.1:0-3295 GCA_964437265.1 uncultured Spirochaetaceae bacterium
TGACGCGCAGCCTCATCAGCGAGATGAAGCAGGTCAGCGAGAACAACAACCTCTTCTCTGAAGAGATGCGGCTCAACATGGTCAACATTGACCATCCGGGAAAGATTGCGGATTTCATAGCCAGTATCCTCAACATAGACCGGGCCGCACAGCAGAAGGTGCTTGAGACGCTGGATGTCCGCGAACGGATGGAGACGGTCCTTGTTCACATCAAGCGCGAGCAGGAGCTACTGCAGATCCAGAAGCGTATCCAAAAGCAGATCAACGAAAAGATAGAGAAGAGCCAGCGCGAGTACTTCCTCAAAGAGGAGCTCAAGGCGATCAAGCAAGAGCTGGGAATGCCGACGGACGCGAAGAGCGGCGAGCACCAGCGGTTCACCGAGGCCATTGAGCGCCTGAAGATCCCTGAAGAGGTGCGCGAGCCAATCCAGAATGAGTTGGACAAGTTTGCGCTGATGGAGCCCAACTCCAGTGAGTTCCATGTTACCCGGAACTACCTGGATACGATCATCAGCCTCCCGTGGGGAGATCCGCCGGAAACGAACGTCGACCTGGAGAAGGCCAAACGAGTGCTTGATGCGGACCACTACGGGCTTGATGACGTCAAGGAACGCATCCTGGAGTTCCTTGCGGTACGCAAGCTCAGGCAGGATTTCAAGGGTTCCATCATCTGCCTGCTGGGTCCTCCCGGCGTCGGAAAGACATCCGTGGGTCAGTCGATCGCCCGCGCGCTGGACAAGGAGTTCTTCCGATTCTCAGTGGGTGGCATGCGTGACGAGGCGGAGATCAAGGGACACCGACGAACGTACGTGGGGGCCATGCCGGGCAAGATCATTCAGGGACTGAAGATCGTAAAGACCAAGAATCCAGTGTTCATGATCGATGAGATTGACAAGTTGGGAGTCTCATTCCAGGGGGACCCGAGCTCCGCACTGCTGGAGGTGCTTGACCCGGAGCAGAATATTGCATTTCGTGATCACTATCTAGACCTTCCATTCGACATCTCGAATATCCTCTTCATCGCGACGGCAAACACGGCGGACACCATTCCCAGCCCGTTACTGGACCGGATGGAAGTGATCCGACTAGCGGGATACATCGACGAGGAAAAGATTGCCATAGCAAAGAAGTACCTCATCCCGCGGAGCATCACGCGCAACGGGCTCAAGAAGAAGGATGTCTCGTACACCAAGACTGCGCTCAAGGCGATCGCCAACGACTACGCACGCGAAGCCGGAATGCGGAACTATGAGAAGGCGTTGGACCGCATTCACCGAAAGCTCGCCCGCAAGGTGGTGACCAACGGTTCGGAGCCGCCGTTCAAGATCGACGCAGCGGATCTGGAGTCGTTCCTTGGCAAGCCGGTGTTTCATGAAGACACAAGCCGGAAGAAGTTGGAACCGGGGATGGCGGTTGGATTGGCGTGGACGCCGTACGGTGGTGATGTCTTGACCATAGAGACGGTGAGCAATCCCGGTACGGGTGGATTCAAGATCACCGGACAGCTGGGCGAGGTGATGCAGGAGTCGGCTAGCATCGCGTATACCTACGCCCGCTCGGTCAGCGAGCAGATGGGGATAGACGGCGCCTGGTGGGACAACCGGCATATCCACATCCATGTTCCGGCAGGAGCGATCAAGAAAGACGGACCAAGCGCCGGAATCACCATGGCGACGGCGCTGATCTCGCTGGCCACAGGAAAGAAGATCAAGAAGCGCTTAGGAATGACCGGCGAGCTTTCCCTCTTGGGACACGTTTTGCCAATCGGGGGGCTCAAAGAGAAGACCATCGCGGCGCGACGTTTCAACATCAAGCAGATTGTGATTCCGGCGCAGAATCAGCGAGACCTGGACGAGATTCCGGACAATGTCAAGAAGGGCATCACCTTTCACCCGGTAGAATCGATGGAACAGGTGCTCGAGATGGTCTATGCATAGCCGGATACTCACACGTATGGTGACGGTTGGCGCCGTGGTGCTCTGGTGCGGAGTGTTCACTGCGGTAACTCCGGCCGGAGGCAGACAGGAGTACTCCACGGCAACGTCGCCAAGCCCCGCGGTCCTCCGGGTCCTGTCGGCACTGGCGGAGCTACCACCACCCACGCAGATGCAGATCCTGCGTACCCGGCACGAGTTTATCAGCGACCTGGCCCGTGTGATGGATGCCCCGCCTGAGCTAACGTGGCTGGTAGACAAGACGCACCCGCTTTCGGCAGCGTACGAGCCGGATGATCTGGTGCGGTTGACCGACTACTCACCTCCACTGGTGCTGAACAGACCCACACATCAGGTGCGTGCGCTCATCATGGACGACCTGCTCGCAATGGTCCGGGCCGCAGAGGAGGAACGAATTGAGCTCCAGATCTCCTCGACGTACCGAAGCTATGATGACCAGGCGCGGATCTACGCCTATTGGGTGGACCAGCTCGGCCAAGAGGAGGCGGATCGGGTCTCAGCGCGGCCGGGCTACTCCCAGCATCAGCTTGGAACGACTATCGATTTTGGCTGCATCTGCCCGGAGTTCGCGACCACTCGGGCCGGCACGTGGATGGCGGAGCACGCCTGGAGCTACGGGTTCTCCATGTCCTACCCGGCAGGATACGAGCCGGTCACGGGGTATGACTACGAGAGTTGGCACTTCCGCTACATCGGCAGGGCGGCGGCGGCACTCGAGCATCACTACTTTGCCGGGGTGCAGCAGTACCTCCTGGAATTCCTGAACCGGATCCGCACAGAATAGCCGCGCTCACACACTTCTCATCGTTTACTCACTTGATCCTGGAACCCGCCCTGGCTATGTTGTGCTGGAAATGGGCCACACCCCGTTACCATCTGAGCGACCGTCGGATCCCACTACTGCCGTGGATGCAGGCAATCGGGCATCGCTTCAGCAGTTGCTGGACCGCCACCGGAGCCGGCGGAGACGGCAGGAGAACGTAGAGGGCTACCTCTTCATTGCCCCGTCGGTGGTCCTCATCGGGCTGTTTGGGATCTTCCCGGTTTTCTTCACCATCTACGTCAGCCTGCACAAATGGCGGATTGTTCGCGGCTCGTTCAGGGGTATTGCGAACTATCAGGAGGTCTTCGGCTCCGGTGTGTGGACCGTGGTCCTGGCCGCGGCAATCGTCGGCCTGGTTGTGGCGGTACGCCTGATAGGCGCTCACGGACGCCGGATCGCAGCCCATCGCGCATCGACCCGGAAGATAGATCGCATTGCCGTTGTGGGCGGATGGCTTGTTGTTGGTGCCGCGGTTGTAGGACTGGCATTTGCGTTGCCGAAGATCTGGTCCGCCGGC
>CAYTGY010000402.1:0-3279 GCA_964437265.1 uncultured Spirochaetaceae bacterium
CAGAACTGCCTGCGCATTGGCCATCAGGATAGCCGCCGGGACGCCCTTGCCGGCAGCGTCACTCTTGATCACCGCGTAATGCTCGTCATCCAGCTTTTCATAGGCGAAGTAGTCACCGGAGACGCCCTTGGCTCCCTCGTAGTAGCCAAAGAACTCAGCGTACGGCATGTCTTCGCTTACGGTAGTTTCCTTTTCGTTCGTGTCCGGATTCTTGTCCAGCGGGACGAACATTTTCTGCGTGCCCTTACCCATGGTAAGCATCTTGCTTGCCGCCGCTGCCTCCGCCAGACCCCGCGTCATGGAGTTGATTGTCTCCGCAAGGACCGCAAGCTCATCCTTGCTGCGGACCTGGATGCTCTCACCCTTGAGGTCTTCTTTATCCTCAGTGTCGCGGATCTTCTCCACCCCGCGTACCAGCTTCTGGATAGGAATTACAACGACCGTGGCAAGCAACAGCGCGCCGACAATCCCCGCCCCAATTGCCGCGGCTGCGATGATGACCGTGATCCTGATAATTGCTTCACGAGCGGCGTCAATCTGCTGAACAATCAGGTCCGTGGAGACACCCATCCGGACCAGCCCCCGAAAGTACTGCGGGTCACCAGTGCCAATCGCATCCGGGTCAAGGAAGCCGAGTGGCCGGTAGAAGACGTAGTCCAGCTGATTCCGGTCGAACTCTTCTACCGAGAACTCTGGATAGCTGGATACCTCACTGGTGATCTCCGTGATGGCTTCCGACGCCCGCCGGTTGAGAACCTGGACGTTGTCGATCGCCTGCTCCCACTCGGCCCGGGTTACCTGTTCGTCGAAGAATAGCGCTCCAACGGCTTGCGCGTCAGCGCGTGCCTGTGCAATCTGGTCCGGGAGATCTCCCAGCGCCTGGGTAACCCGGCGGTTGATCTCCGTCTCCAGATCCAGGATGACGCCGGACACCGGATCCACGACCCGGGTGGCCCCCGCGGTAAAGAGACGGTCACCGGGAACCGCCTTCCGCTCAATTCCGGACCACTCCTCCTGCTCCGCCTGCGATCTCCCGGCGTTCTCTATCACCGGATCGTTAGTTCCCCAGACAAAGTCGAACGCGGTAGTCCCCGCGTCTTCTCCGCTCCGAATGAGCGCGATCTCCTCCGGTCCTACCGCCTCCGGATCCAGCGATAGAATCGACTGGCCGGTGATGGTGGCGTACCGGGCCTCACGCATCTGAGCAGTCTGTCCGGTGAGGTCGTCAATACGGCTCGCGTTGTCCGCCGCGTTCCCCTCACTGTCCTCCGTATCCTGCATCAGCGGGACCGCACCTGAAGCGATGCTCCCAATGAGTACATCCACCCGGTCCTGGAGTCCCTGAGCAAGAATCTCACGCTGATTGCTCAGCGTCACCGTTCCCAGCCCAACGGCGAGCATTGATACGATTGCTACCACCAGCACCACCACAAAAAAGGTGAACTTGAGCCTGAGTCCAACACCCCGACGTTTCATCTGTTGCATCCTTTCGCGGTAGGTGAGCGCCGGCAACGAGCGTCCCGCGATCAACGCCCGCGCCTCCAGGGTAAGGAACCGTCCTTCACGTGCAATACCCACCACGCGCGTCCCGGAGAACATGGCCACCGCCGCAAGAAGCGCCAGTACCACCCAGACCAGTGCGCTCACCGAAGAGAGCGATGCAAACGCCGGCGGCGCATACTCGTACTCGGGAGCATAGCGGATGGTGAAGTCACCAAACTTGATGGTCCCGTTTCTCTCAAAGGAGAGGCGCTGGGGCGCGAAATAGACGCCACGCTCCGGGTGAAGCACCCCAATGAAGTACACACCCGTCTCCAGATTGTCCAGGATTGGCCCCACAATGTTGCCGTTCCCGTCCACCTGGAAGTCATTTTCTCCCATGGTGTATACGTAGTCATACGGTTCGCGTTGATCTCGGTCAACGATGAGCGTGCGGATGATACCGTTCGCGGTGAATCCCCGCCCGATGATTTCAACGTTGTACCGCTCCAGCGGGTCCTGATCGGTGGCGATGGTCCAGATCTGCGTAGACGGGACATACTTGTTGGTGCGCACCAGCAAGGTCGCGGCCTCTCCCACGTTGCCCACCACGTCAATCGCGCGCACGGCCAACGCCCACAGCCCGTCGTCCGCGTTCTGTCGGGAGACGGAGGTCTGGGTAGTGGTTATTCGCCGCGGCGGCTCAACGGAGTCGGCTACCTGGATGCTCACCGCTTCGCGCTCACCGCCAATGTAGCGGAACTCGTACGAGTAGCCGGCAACCTCGTCGTCTCCGGGATCACGCCACTCCAGCGTGAAGCTGTTTGAGGCCAGGTAGCCGTCTTCATCCACCTGCGGCGGAACAAAACGCACCAATCCCGGCGGAGTGGTGTCGCGGAAGAAGGAAAGCGTTGCGGGAGCGGACCAGTTTCCGGCGTTATCTACGGTACGGATCCGCGCATACCACAGCCCGTCTGCGTCCGCCTCCAGCGTCACTCGGGTGGTGTCTTCGCCATAGTCACGCGCACGCGGCACCGGCGCATCCGGGTCTTGACTCCAGGTCAGACTATATCCGGCGACCCCGGAGGGATCCGGAGCCGGAGACCATGTGACGGCTGGGGTGTCCAGCCGGTTCCGCTCTCCAACGGCGAAGTTCACCGCCCGGATGGTCGGAGGCGAGGCACGCTGATCGGGTTCCATATAGACGATGCGCGCCGGTGCGGTAAGCGCATTCTCCTCACGCTGCTGCCAAAACGTGTGCAGACGCTCGCGGAACACCGCGGCATCTAGGAAGCTTGCCGCACCGTCACCGCTGATGATCTGGCTCTGCCGGAATCCTCCGTTCTCCATGAAGAGCGCTACCGAGGGGCGGCCCGAGCGAGTGATCTGGCCAATGATGAGCGGTCCGGTGGGGTGCATGATCAGCTTGATTCGCCCAACCGGGGCGCGCTCATCAGTGATCTGACGCGGTTGAGTGAGCATCCGCGCGTCTTCTCCAAGCTCAACACGGTAGATCTGCCCGCTGACCCAGAGGAGGACCAGCTCTTCACCCATCACACGCAGTTCGGGGAGGCGGTTATCCGTGTCCGCCTCCGGGGTGATGCGCCGCTCAGGCGTGATGGTGGGCCACGTGAGTCCCCCGTCGGTGCTCACGGCGGTGTAGAGTTGGTAGGTGGTTGGAACGCCGGTCTCCTCCTCCGCGAATGGATTGCTTCCTTCAACCACCAGCACGTCTACCCCGCCGCGTGATGCCACGGTGGGATTTGTCAGGTTCCCCACTGCCAGCTCCGCCGGCAGCAG